>NZ_CBABQS010000021.1:0-60842 GCF_964672035.1 Arcicella sp. | reverse complement strand
TTGAGTAAAGTTTTGAAAGATAGACGAAATGAAGTCGTTTTAGCCACAAAATTCGGTATCGTTCGTGACCCCAATGACCCTACCAAAAGAGGATTTAGTGGCAAGCCCGAATACTGCCAAAAATCGTGTGAGGATAGTTTGAAACGCTTGGGCATTGATACCATCGACCTGTATTATCTCCACCGAATCGACCCAAATACGCACATTGAAGAAACGGTTGGAGCGATGGCAGATTTAATAAAACAGGGCAAAGTACGTTATTTGGGGCTTTCAGAAGCATCGGCTCAAACGCTCAGACGAGCAAATGCAGTTCATCCAATCTCAGCTTTGCAGACGGAATATTCGTTATGGTCACGGGATGTAGAGGAGGAAATTATTCCAACTTGCCGTGAATTAGGTATTGGTTTTGTGCCTTATAGTCCATTGAGTAGAGGTTTTCTTTCGGGAGAAATTAAGTCAATGGATGATTTTGCGCCCAATGATTTTCGTAGAATTTCGCCCCGTTTTCAGGGCGATAATTTTCAGAAAAATTTAGATTTGGTGGATAAAATTAAAGAATTAGCGAACGAAAAAAACTGTACGCCTTCGCAATTGGCATTGGCTTGGGTATTGGCACAGGGCAATGATATGTTTCCGATTCCAGGTACAAAAAGAGTGAAATATTTAGAAAAAAATGCGGCTGCTTCTGATGTAAAACTTACAGCAGAAGATTTAGCAATCATCGAAAAAATATCCCCAAAAGGTATTGCTTCGGGTGAGCGTTATGGCGAGATGGGAATGAAGTTTGTGAATTTGTAACAATAATTAACAAAAGAGTAAAATAGAAGAGGCATGGTCTTTAACAATCATGCTTCTTTTACGGTTTGTACAAGAAAGAATTAGATATGAATATTTTCATTAATTAAACAAAAAACGATGTTAAAACGCATTATAACCCTCAGTATTTTTCTATTGGCAACGATGTTTGCCATCACTACATTTGCCAAAAGCAAGCCTCAATACTACGAAACCAGAGTGTATAGTTTCAAGACTGCTGCACAGAAAACCGTTGTGGAAGATTATTTCAAAAATGCCGCCATTGCTGCTTATAATCGTGCAGGAATTGCTTCTGTAGGGGTTTTTGATGAAGCCGACCAAAAAGATGGTTTAAAACTTTACGTTCTGATTCCGTATAAATCGTTGGAAGAATTTAGTAAAATTGGTGCTAAATTATCGGCGGATGCAGTTTATCAACAAGCAGCAAAACCCTATTTGGATACCGACCACACAACGCCCGCTTATGAACGATTTGAAAGTTCACTATCGGTTGCATTTAAAGATTGGACAACCTTGAAAGTGCCAACTACGACTGCCCCAAAATCGGAAAGAGTGTATGAATATCGTTTATACGAAAGTCACAGTGAAGCAAAAGGAAACAAGAAAGTTGATATGTTTAATGAAGGGGGAGAAATCAATATTTTCGTAAGATTGGGCTTCAATCCAGTTTTTTATGCTCAGACAATTATGGGAGGGAAACAGCCTAATTTGGTGTATATGACTACTTTTGATAATAAAAAATCAAGAGATGAACATTGGAAAGCGTTCGGTGCAGATTCAGAATGGAACCGCATTAAAGCCCTTCCAGAATACGATCACGCCATGACAAAAGCCGAAATCCACTTTTTAACTCCATTGGAATATTCGCAGATATAAAAAATAGACCACGGATTTTACTGATGAAACGGATTTACACAGATTTTTTAAAATTTAATCCGTGTGAATCTTATAAATCCTTAAAATCCGTGGTCTAACATTTCTGACCTACTTACGATAATCTAACGCAGGTTTTCTATCGCCCAAAAGAGCTTCATATTTAAAATTAGCTCCACGTTTTTGTAGCCATTCTGCTTTTGCTTTTTCGATAAGTGCGGCATCTTTATACAAATCAAACGCCGTGCAAGCCAACGTTTTAGCGGCAACAATCATTCCTTTTTGCCCAATCGTCATACCACTTGCCGCCGTTGATTGCCAGCTATGTGCCGCCGAACCCGAAACCCAAGTGGCCGTTTGTAAACCCACCGTTGGCACTGTCCAACTCACATCACCTACATCCGTTGAGCCGCCACTGGTAGCACTTTCCGAACCGTCTCTAAAATCTTTTACCTTTGCCGCATTTTCTACGGGTTGCTTTTGGTCACCTAACGTTTCAGCGATTTTTTCGGCAAATTTTTTCTCTTCTTCGGTATAAGTTACACCACCCACCATCGCCAAATTATTGTGCATTGTTTCAGCCAAGGTAAAATTTGGTAGAAGATTGAACACACCGCCCAAAACTTCCCATTCCACTTTTGTTCCCGTTCCCATAGCCGCACCTTGAGCTGCATTTTCAATGCGTTTCCAGATGCTTTGCACAATATCACGGTCTTTATGACGAGCGTAATAATACACCTCAGCGTAAGCAGGAACTACATTTGGTGCATCTCCACCTTTCGTAATTACGTAATGAATACGAGTATCTTGCGGAATGTGTTCACGCATCATGTTCACCATCATATCCATTGCTTCCACACCATCCAAAGCTGAACGACCTCTTTCGGGCGATGCCGCAGCGTGGGCTGCAATGCCTTTAAAACGAAATTTGGCGTTTTTATTGGCCAAAGAAGTTCCCGCATCAGCTGAATTTTGAGAACCTGGATGCCAATGCAAAACTACATCTACATCATTAAAAAGTCCTTCACGAACCATGTAGACTTTACCCGAACCTCCTTCTTCCGCAGGACAACCATACAGTTTAACCGTTCCTTTTTGTCCCGACTTTTGTAGCCAATTTTTTACTTCAATGGCCGCCGCAACCGATGCTGTGCCGAATAAATTATGTCCACAACCGTGTCCACCTTTTTGGTTTGGAATCGGTTTTATTTCTGGAACAGATTCTTGTGCTAAGCCTGGAAGAGCATCATATTCGGCTAAAATAGCAATGGTTGGTTTGCCTTCGCCAAAAGTTGCTAAGAAAGCCGTTGGAATTCCTGCAATGCCCGCTTGAACGTTAAAGCCTTCTTTTTTGAGTAATTCTTGTAATAAAATGGACGATTTTTCTTCCATGTAACCCAATTCGGCATAATTCCAGATTTGCTTTGAAATACCTGCGTATTCATCAAAACGTTTGTCGATGTTGGAGATAATGGTTTGTTTATCAGTATTTTGTGGAGGAATTGTAACGATTTTCTTTTTCTGTGAAAATGCTGTGAGGGTTGATAGTGTGAGGATAATGATTAGGGATTTTTTCATTTATTTGTTGATTGGTTGATGAATGGAATTAATGTCTGCACAACAAAATTACTTTTTCTAATGAGAAAACAAAAGTAATCCCTTCAATAGGTCAGCCAACCGACATTCAAATTTATCCAATCATCTAATTTTGCATACGCAAACCCGTATGTTTTACGGCTCAGTTCCATGAAACAATTTATACTTCTCTTTATACTTTCCAATATTTCAATCGGAATACAGTCACAGGTAATCTCTGGGCAAGTCTTTGATGCCCGTACCAAAGAACCTTTGCCTTTTGTGTCAATTTCCATCAAAAATACTACAAAGGGAATTTTATCAAACGAAGATGGCAGTTTTACTATTTCGGTAAATAATAAAGATACTGAATTGATTTTCAGCTCAGTAGGTTATTTCCCAAAGGTAATAAAAGCCTCAAAAGTGAATATTATTTATTTGGATGAAAAGGAAAATCAGCTCACGGGCGTAACGGTACATTACATCAATCCTGCCCACCGAATTATTGATGCCGCCATTAAAAATAAACCTTTCAATGACCCAGAAAATTATCCTTCCTTCAAATACGAAGTCTATCACAAAAGCATCGTAACGGCGGATATTGATTCACAGAATCCAAATAAAAAACTCAGCAAAATCCTTCAAAATAGTGATTTATTCGTCAATGAAAGTTATGCGACTCGACAATTTGTTCGCCCCAATCTAAGTAAAGAAATCGTTATGGCTTCTCGAACCTCAGGCACAAAAAGTACACTATTCACCAGTTTAACGCCACTTTTACAACAATTTGGTTTTTATCGTGATTTCATTCAATTTCAAGGCAGGCAATTAAGCGACCAACTGATTTTCGTAAATCCACTCGCCAAAGGAGCAACCAATCGGTATCAATTTGATTTAGTTGATACACTCATCACTGAAATTGGCGACAGCACTTTTGTCATAGATTTTACTCCGCAACAGGGCTCAAATTTTGAAGGATTGAAAGGAATTTTACATATCCATTCGGGAGATTTTGCCTTGCAATATGTTGAAGCCCAACCCGCTGAAACAGGTTTATTGAGTTTTAAATTAGAACAGATGTACGAGAGGATAGGAGAGGGAAACAAATGGTTTCCCACAGATTTATCGGCTCAATGGCTATTATCAGAATTTAAAATTGGTGGACAAAGTTTGAGATTTAATATTAGAAGTTCTATCAAAAATATTGAAATAGATGTGCCTATTTTGGCTTCTTATTTTGATGAAAATGTCCTTGAAATCAAAAAAGGTGCTATTTATCAAGATGAAAAATTTTGGGAAAGCCATCGTTCTGATTCACTTTCTGTCAGAGAAAAAAATACGTTTCTATATCATAAATCAAAAACCTTAGCTCAGAAATTTATCCAAAATGCTATGCTCAACGGCTCTGAATGGTTTGTGTCGGGAATGATTCCATTGAATAAAAATTTGGATTTATCTATTCAAAATCTCTTCGATGCAAACGCTTATGAGGGTATTCGGCCAACATTCAATGTTTTGACGAATGAAAATTTCTCAAAATTCATTCGATTAGATGCAAAAGCGGGCTATGGTTTCAGAGACCAAGCCTTTAAATACGAAGGTAGAATCAGAATATCCTTGGATGAAAAGACTAAGATGAAATTGAGTTTATCCTATCGAAGTGATATTTCTGAGCCTGGCAACGTTCAATACTTTATCTGGAATTCGCCCCAAATTCCGTATGAATTAATACGAACTTTCCAGATTGCCAAAGCCGATAGTTTGAAGCAAATTAAGGCGGAACTCAATTTTAGAGCGTTGAAATATGCTACTTTTTCAGTTTCGTTCACGGACGAATTTCGTAAACCCACTTACGCATATACCTATCATAATCCCATGCACGACCCCAGAAGTCCGATGATGAAAGATTTTCATACTTCTGAAATTGGCTTAGGTTTCCGTTATGCTTTTGGTGAACAATTCTCGCAAGTTGGGCGTGGTTCAATTATTACAACACTTCCTTCACCCATTTTTGCCCTGCATCTTGCCCAAGGAGTTTTGTATTTTCCCGAAAGAAAAACCTATTATACCAAACTTAATGTAAGGGTTGAATACACAATAAATACCCCAAATTTTGGACAAACTTTCTTAAACCTTACGGCAGGAAAAACGTGGGGAGAAGTGCCATATCCGTATCTATACAACGGGCGAGGTGGAAAGGCGGAAGGTGGTAATTTAATTTGGGTTGCCAACCATTTCAACACGATGGGTTTATACGAGTTTACCTCCGACCAATACACCAATCTTTTCTTAACCCACAGTTTTGGAAGTCTATTATCCAAACCAAAAACGGAATGGTTTCGTCCAGATATATCTGTTTTTCAAGGAGTGGCGTACGGAAGTTTTACCAATAATAACAATGCACACGTAGGAATTGATTTCAAGACATTAGAAAAAGGCTATTTTGAATCGGGCTTAATGGTGGATAATTTATATCGAAAACGGTTTATGAAATTGTTTTACGTTGGGGCAGGAATTGGCATATTCAGAAGATGGGGTACGAACGAATTGCCCAATAGTCAGGATAATTGGGCGTATCGCTTGGTTTGGAATGTGAGGTTTTGAGGGTTATTTTTTTTCTCCTATCTTCACAGCATAATCCAAACAAAAGCCCATGAAGCCTTACTTAATCCTACTGTGTGTTTTATTCATCACAAAATCATTTGCCCAAAATGTTACATCGCCCGAAGAACAGGAGGCAATCAAAAAAGTCATTGCTGATGAATCCAATTTTTTCTATGCTCGGAATATAGAAAAATGGATAAATTGTTATCGTCAAACGCCACAAACGTATTGGGCAAAAATCGAAAAAGAAGAAGGATTTCAGAAAGAAGGGTGGGATAATATTATGCCTTTCGTTACTAATTATTTTAAAGAAAATACAAAGGTAATCAAAGCAACTTTCAAACGGGAAAACTATAATTTTAGAAAAGTCAATCCGACGTATATTTGGGTAACTTTCGACCAAAATAAAACGATAAAAGACAAAAAGGAAGCATCAAAAGAAACTCGTATTTTAGAATTAATTAAAGGGGAATGGAAAATTGTAAACGTAACGGGGTTTTACATACCTTCTGAAAAATCAACGAAACCAGAAACAAATATTAACCCAAAAGAAAAAAATAGATCGGAAAGTTCAGAGAAAGAAGGTTCGTTGAATTCGATAAAAGAAAAGAAAGTGAAGGACGTAAAGAAGGCTTTTTAGTGCTGGTGATCAGTTAGAGGAAGTAAATCCTAAAAAATCGAATTCCTGCCCTCTAACTGATAATTATATGACTGGCGTTGCAAACAATTTTACATCTTCAAGCGTGATGACATCATTACACATGATCACCAGACGTTCAACTACGTTGCGTAATTCACGAACATTCCCGGTCCACGGCAAAACCTGTAAATATTTCATTGCATCGGGTTCAACTTCTTTAGAAGCCTGACCGTATTCGTCAGCCACATCGCCCAAGAATTTTTCGACTAATAACGGCACATCATCTGGACGTTGAGCCAGGGCTGGTACGTGAATTGGAATTACATTCAATCGATGAAACAAATCTTCTCTGAAACGCCCTTCGGCAATTTCTAAGGGTAAATTTTTATTCGTTGCGGCAAAAACCCGTACATTAATCTTGATTTCTTTTTCGCCCCCTACTCTCGTGATTTTACTTTCCTGCAAAGCTCTCAAAACTTTTGCTTGTGCTGAAAGCGACATATCACCAATTTCATCTAAGAACAGTGTTCCTCCATCGGCTTGTTCAAATTTTCCGATTCGTTGTTTTATAGCAGAAGTAAAGGCTCCTTTTTCGTGTCCAAAAAGTTCAGATTCAATCAATTCAGAAGGAATTGCGGCACAGTTTACTTCAATCAAAGGCATATGAGAACGCCCACTTCTTTCGTGTAAACGCTTGGCTACCATCTCTTTACCTGAACCGTTTGGTCCCGTGATGAGTACCCGTGCTTCCGTAGGTCCAACTCTATCAGAAGTATCTTTCACTCGTTTGATAGCATCAGATTCTCCAACGATTTCATTGAGTTTATACACTCTTTTCTTCAACACTTTCGTTTCCACAATCATCTTTCCACGTTCCAAAGCGTTGCGGACAGTCACAAGCAAGCGGTTCAAATCGGGGGGTTTCGAGATAAAATCGAAGGCTCCACGTTTGGTTGCTTCCACGGCCGTTTCTACATTTCCGAAAGCTGAAATCATAATGAATTGAACACCTTTTCCCATTTCAGTGGCCTTTTGCAATAAATCTAAGCCCTCAATTTTAGGCATACGAATATCACAAAGTACTACGTCATAGTCATTCTTGGTTATTAATTCCAATCCTTGTTCGCCATCACTGGCCTCTTCGATTGCATAGCCTTCATATTCAAGGATGTCTCTCAACGCTCCACGAATCGCTTTTTCATCGTCAATAATTAATAATTTTGCCATAGGGCGATGGGTATAAATTGTGGCAGTAAATCGTTAGAAAGTTATTTATTTAATAGTGTGTTTTTACAAGTATTCGTCAAAAATACGTGATTTTCGTCTTTTTATTAAATTTTATTTGAATAAATGACGTTTAAATGTTTTAATTTGACTTAAACTTACCACTTTTCTTATCGGAAATGCATTATATACGTAATAATGGTAGTTCAGTTGTGTGATTCGCACCAAAATTATTTCTATAAAATTCCAAAAAATTAAAATTCTGGACAAAATTTCTCTTAAAGGTCGTGTAGCCGACAAAGTATTTCACGCAACCTTCTCAATTTTGTCGTACAAACATTCGACTAATACTATGAAATTATTTTTAGTAATTTTGTCCGTTTCCTTATTAACTTGGTCTTGCGTGAAGAATGAGACATTAACTCCCGTTACTCAAACACTCCCCACGGCTGTGCAAATGGGAATACAAGAATCAATAGGAATTTTTTCATCGGGAGTTCATCCAACTTCTGGTACAGTGAGAGTAGTAGCTGATAAAACAGATGCGAAGAAAAAATATCTTTCTTTTGAAAATTTTAAATCCGACGAAGGTCCAGATTTATATATTTATTTAGCTGAAGATAAAACGGCAAAAGGGTTTACATCGGTTGTGAAATTAAATAAAAGTGGCACTTTCGTGGTTGACATTCCTGAGGGAACAGATTTAACCAAGCAAAAATATGTGTTGATTTGGTGTAAACAGTTTTCTGTTTTATTTGGCAGTGCAAAATTAGAATAATTTAACTTTTAGTAAATTATTCATGCCAAAAGTTTTATGTATAATAATCTAAAAATCAATAATTTATCATAATGAAAAACATTTTTCTGTACTTATTTTTAAGTGTAATCACTTTCAATATTTCGGCTCAAGGGCTTGATAAAACCTATAAAACTTTTGATTTTGCCGTCGGGGCAAGTGGCAATGGTTTTTCTCCAGCATTATCTTTTACCCAATCGTGGGGTTTAGGAAAATCTAATCGTTTCAAGGTTGGCTATGTTGTTAGAATTACTTCATATTTTGGGGGTGCCACAGATTTTAGAACCGCTCCAGCAAAATTTACCTCGGGAACTTCGAGTTTTTCGGCCTTATTTTCAGATGATATTGTTGCTAATATTGATACTTTTAGGGTGAAATCTGTTCAGACAAATGCTTTAAATATTGGGATAATGTTACAATATGCCCTTTCTCAAAAACTGGAAGTCGGTTTTAATATAGATGCTACTGGTAAGACTTGGGGAGGCTCCGTTTCGGGGGATTTAATTTCTACCAAAAACAAGCGTAAATTTCAAGATGGTTCAACTTCTTCTCCTTCAAATCCTGAGACTTATAATTTTTTATTGGTCAGTGATTCGGATATAGGGAGCTTAAACTCAGAGGTTTATGGACGTTATTGGTTGTCGAATAAAATCGGGATTAGAGCGGGTGTAAGTTTTCAATTTGTAGAATTAACGACTGAAAAGAAAGTAGAAATAAATGGTCGACTAAACGATACATGGCGACATAAAAGTTTAATGCCAATGGTGGCAGTTTCTTACAAATTTTGAAATTGTACTTCATCAATAAGCAATCAAAAATGAAAAAAATCTTAATTTTTGCACTTTTCGTAAGTCTGGCAAACACGATATTTGCCCAAAATTGGAAACCTGTAACAGCGGGCGTTTCCTTCAAAATGAAAATGTTAGGAACATCTGTTACGGGTAATTTTAAGGGGTTTTCGGGAATATTAAAATTTGACCCCAACGATTTGGCAAATTCAAGTTTAGTGGGTTCGGTTGATGCCAGTACGATTGATACGGATAATAGTCTCAGAAATAGGCATTTAAAAGAAAAAGAAGATTTTTTTAACGTGGCAAAATATCCTAAATTGAAAATGAAAACTACCAAAATTGAAAAAGATGGTAATAATTATGTGGGATATTTTGACTTAACGATAAAGGAAATAACCAAGAATGCGAAAATTCCATTCATCTTTAAACAAGAAGGCGACAAAGCCACTTTTCAAGGAAGTACCGTTATTAATCGCCGTGATTGGGCAGTAGGAGGAGGGACTTTTGGAATGGGCGATAATGTAACCTTTACGATTACCGTCAACGCTGTAAAAGAATAGTTTACCTGATCACTCTGCTCTTTGTATTGCAAAAATCGAAAACCGAATCACGAAAATTGACACAATTATGCTTCAAAAGACAAATATTGAAATTATAGACCAACTCATTGATTTACTGAATGATATAGATACGCAGGTTTATAAAGATGCGCTTCAACCCTTACACTTTAGTACGGTTGGGCAACACGTTAGACATATCACAGAATTTTATTTATGTGCTTTAAGAGGCTATGAAAACGGTATCGTCGATTATGATGCTCGTGAAAGAAATATTTTGATTGAGATTGATAAAGATTTCACGGTTGAAACCTTAGAAAAGGTAAAAGATCAATTACAAGCCTTAAATTCTGACCGTAATTTGACATTAAAAAGTAAATTTGGCGGGGATGAAACGATGAATATTCCCAGTAGTTTCTTTCGTGAATTGACCTATTTAATTGAACATACTATTCACCATTTAGCCATTATCAAAATTGGATTAAACGAAGTTTATCCTGAAATTGAAATTCCCAAAAACTTCGGAGTCGCTCATTCGACCATCAGGTATCAAGAATTAGGTAATTAGGTAATTTGAGATTAGTTAAAATAATAACCAATCCGCAATTATCTAATCCCTAATTACGAATCCCTAATCCCTAATTACTAAACAAATGTGCGTCCTTACATTCCTTCCTTCCGCTAATTCAGGCTATATTTTAACCAATAATAGAGACGAAGCCCTCGCCCGACCAAAAGCCATTCCCCCAAAAAAATACATCATTAACGGCAAGCAAGTATTCTTCCCAAAAGATGCCCAAGCGGGTGGAACTTGGATGGCAACTTCCGATGATTTTACGGTTTGTTTATTAAACGGAGCCTTTGAAAATCATGTCCACCAACCACCGTATCGTCAAAGCAGAGGGCAAGTTATTTTAGATTTTTTCAAGTTCGATACCGTTGATGATTTTGTTTCAAATTACTCTTTTGAAAATATTCAAAACTTTACGTTAATAATTGTTCATCATAAGAATAACCTTCAACTCTGTGAATTTAGATGGGACGGTACGCAGCTTCACTATGCTTCCAAAAATCCCGAAGAAGCCCATATTTGGTCTTCGGCGACACTCTATTCTCAAGAAATCAGAACCGAAAGAGAACATTGGTTTACTGATTTTAGAGAACAAAATCCCAATTTCACTCGTAAACAAGTAGTAGATTTCCACTTACACGGAGGCACAGGCGACAAACACAACGACATGCAAATGAATCGTGATGGAAAATTGATTACGCAGTGCATTTTTCAAGTAGTAAAACAGAATCATTATTTGTCATTTTCTTTTCATGATTTGTTGTCGGAGCAGGAGCTGTTGTATCGGGTTTTGTAAAACATAACTTAGACCAATCCAACAAAACGACCTATTTTTAGCAAATTTTATGATAAAAATCCAAAAACAGCATTGTTAATCTGAAATTTACCAAGTAATTTTGCACCCTAAATATGAACCGAATCTCCTGATTCGGTTTTGTGAAAAGTAATTCTCAGGGAAAACCTTTTGCAAATCACTATTTTAGGATTAATTCAGAAAAACAAAATCACAATACAAAATGGCAAATGCAGTCAATAAAGGTAAAGTTACGCAAGTAATCGGACCGGTTGTGGACGTAAGTTTTGAGGGCAAAGACTCTCATCTTCCCGCAATTTTGAATGCCTTGGAGGTTACAAAAGCCAACGGCACGTTAGTAGTTCTTGAAGTACAACAACATTTAGGTGAAGACCGAGTGAGAACCATTGCGATGGAAGGAACGGAAGGACTTCAAAGAGGTCAGGAAGTGATTGATAGAGGGCAACCAATGTCAATGCCATCTGGTGATAGCATCAAAGGTCGTCTTTTCAACGTAGTTGGTGAGGCAATCGATGGTATTCCTCAGCCTAAATCTTTGAAAGCTTTACCAATTCACCGTCTTGCTCCAAAGTATGACGAATTGGCTACTTCAACGGAAGTGCTTTTCACAGGTATCAAAGTAATTGACTTGCTTGCTCCTTATGTAAAAGGTGGTAAAATCGGTTTGTTCGGTGGTGCTGGTGTTGGTAAAACCGTACTTATCATGGAACTTATCAACAACATTGCAAAGGCTTACGAAGGTCTTTCGGTGTTTGCTGGTGTGGGCGAACGTACTCGTGAAGGTAACGATTTGTTGCGTGAAATGATTGAATCAAACGTAATTCGTTACGGTGAAGATTTCAAACACGCTATGGAAAATGGTGAGTGGGATTTGAGCAAAGTTGATGAAACTGCCCTTTTAGGTTCGCAAGCTACTTTAGTGTTTGGTCAAATGAATGAGCCTCCTGGAGCTCGTGCAAGAGTTGCCCTTTCTGGTTTGACGGTTGCCGAATATTTCCGTGATGCAGAAGGTGAAGATCAAGGACGTGATATTCTATTCTTTATTGATAATATCTTCCGTTTCACTCAGGCTGGTTCTGAGGTATCTGCCCTTTTGGGTCGTATGCCATCAGCCGTAGGTTACCAACCAACCTTGGCAACTGAAATGGGAGCGATGCAAGAGCGTATTACTTCAACAAAAAGAGGTTCAATTACATCGGTACAAGCAGTTTATGTACCTGCCGATGATTTAACTGACCCTGCTCCTGCAACAACATTTACCCACTTAGATGCTACTACGGTATTATCTCGTAAAATTGCTGAATTAGGAATTTATCCAGCCGTAGATCCATTGGATTCAACGTCTCGTATTCTTTCTGCGGACATTTTGGGTGATGTTCATTATAATACAGCTCAACGTGTTAAGGAGATTTTACAACGTTATAAAGAATTACAAGATATTATTGCCATCTTAGGTTTGGATGAACTTTCAGAAGACGATAAATTGGCAGTATCTCGTGCAAGACGTGTACAACGTTTCTTATCACAACCATTCTTTGTGGCAGAACAGTTTACAGGTTTGAAAGGCGTATTAGTACCTATCGAAGATACAATCAAAGGTTTCAACGAAATCATTGATGGAAAATATGACCATTTGCCAGAAGCAGCTTTCAACTTAGTCGGTAACATCGAAGATGCAATGGCGAAAGGGGAAAAATTAATCGCAGAAGCAGGAAAATAAATTGATTGTAGATTTCGGATTTTCGAGTGCGGATTTAAAAAATCTTAGTCGAAAATCTGAAATCTAAATAATTGGGTTAGGTGTTGGGATTTTAAAAATCCGAAATCCGAAATCCGAAATCCGAAAATGAATTTAGAAATCATCACTCCCGATAAAAAAGTGTTCTCTGGTGAAGTAGAAGTAGTTACTTTGCCTGGTACCGACGGTTCTTTCCAAGTATTGAAAGACCATGCTGCCCTTGTTTCAACTTTGGGAAAAGGCATTTTGAAGGCTGATAAGCAAGAATTTACCATTGATGGTGGCGTTGTTGAAGTTTTAAACAACAAAGTTCTTGTGTTGGCAGAAGCAGTATTATAGCTTGCTCTTACAAGCTATTTAAAAAGCACAGACTCTTTCGAGTTTGTGCTTTTTGTTTTTCATAATATTAAAGTTATTTTGTCTGAATACAAATTCCTAACTTTGTCCAATCATTAATCTATCCGCAAAAATATGCTTTACTATTTATTTGATTACTTGTACAAACACTTCGATTTTCCCGGTGCTGGGCTTTTTCAATATATCACATTTAGGGCTTTTGCCGCTACCGTAACTTCTTTAGGAATTGCGGCTATTTGGGGAAAAAAAGTAATTAACCTTCTTAGAAAATTACAAATTGGCGAAGACATTCGTGACTTGGGTTTGGCGGGTCAAATGCAAAAGAAAGGTACGCCAACAATGGGAGGATTTATCATTCTTTTGTCATTACTTGTACCTACACTATTGTTTGCCAAACTTCATAATATTTACATTATTCTTTTACTCGTAACTGCCGTTTGGTTAGGTGCAGTAGGTTTTTTAGATGATTATATCAAAGTTTTTAGAAAGAATAAAGATGGACTTTCGGGTAAATTTAAGATTGTTGGGCAAATTGGTTTAGGCTTGATTGTGGGCTTAACGATGTGGTTTAATGACGATATAAAAGTGCGGTTTTATGAGAAAGCCAAGATTGCCACTAATATTGGAGAAGTACAAAAATTTACCGATTCAAAAGCCTTAATTTCAACGCTTCCATTTCTTAAAAATAATCAATTTGATTATAGTTACCTAATTCCAGATTTTTTGGGACTTGACGAATTTACATGGATAGTTTATGTAATTGCGGTTATTTTTATCATCACCGCAGTTTCCAACGGGGCAAATATTACGGACGGAATTGATGGTTTAGCAGCGGGAACTTCCGTAATTATCGGAATTGGTTTGGCCGTTTTGGCGTATGTGTCAGGGAATAAAGTTTTCTCACAATATCTTAACGTAATGTTTATTCCTGATTCGGGCGAGCTGGCAGTCTTTTGTGCGGCCTTCGTGGGGGCTTGTGTTGGCTTTTTGTGGTACAATTCTTATCCTGCACAGGTGTTTATGGGAGATACAGGTAGTTTGATGCTTGGTGGAGTGATTGCAACGCTTGCCATCGTGATACGTAAAGAATTAATGATACCTGTTTTATGTGGGATATTTTTAGTTGAACTTTTGTCCGTAATTACGCAAGTCAGTTATTTTAAATATACCAAGAAAAAATTTGGCGAAGGTCGAAGGATATTTCTGATGTCGCCTTTGCATCATCATTTTCAGAAGAAAGGTTACCACGAAGCCAAAATTGTGGCTCGCTTTTGGATTATTGGCATTTTGTTAGTGGTCGCAACTTTGGTTACTTTGAAATTACGGTAAGAAAAATTTTAGTATAGAGAAATCATTTGAAAGAGGTTCAGTTTGGAGAAATTCAGGCTGGACCTTTTTTTATCTAAATCAAGATTTTTAGGGGTGTTTGATTGCTCTGTTTTTCTTCAGGAAAGGTTTTTTATACAAAATTTTTAAATTTTTTTTTAAAAAACCACTAAATTTTTGGCATGGATATTGTTTTGATTTAGGCAACGTTAAGAGTAGAATTTTAAAAACAGTAACCAACCATGAAGAACATTAAAACATTAATTACCACAGGCTTAGTATTAGCTTCAGTAACATTTGCGACTGCTTCTAATTTTTTCAATACGCTTCGTAACGTAGAAACCAGTGATACTAAAAATGGTATTATTGCTCCTGCGAACCGACCATCTGCTAATCACTTAGAAAAAAACACAAATGCCAAGTTTATGGCAAAGCAATTGTCAAAATCTGTTTTTGCTAACGCAATCTTAGGCAAAACGTCTGACGTTTTAGAACGTTATGGTTACCATACCTCATCAAATAGCACATTTTTTAGTAATACTGATGTGGTAGTAATGGGTTCTCCAACTGATTCCTTCGCAGTTATGTCGATGTCACGCATTGAAAGAGGGGATGTCGTAAGAGTAAAAGTTGAATCAAATAAAGACTTACAAATATATTTGAACACAGAATCTGGCTTAGGAGTGCCGTTTGAATTGATGAATTTAGGTGAAAACGAGATATTTATTTCGCCTTCTTACACACTTCCAAACGGAAATTATACCATCAGATTGAAAACGAAAACGGAAGAAAGAAAGTTGAAATTGCTTGTTGAACAAAGAGAATTATTAGGTAAGAAATAAGGGGTTGAAAGTTTTTCCTTTGCATTTAATAAAAATATATATTTAGGTTAGGTAATAGTTTACAAAATCGGTGGTCGGGGGGCTGCCGATTCTTGTTGTTAGAGAATAAAAAAATCCATCTTACGGTTGTAGGATGGATTTTTGTTTTGAATTTTACGAAGCAATTAACTAAAATAATAATCAATTTAATTAAGCATAAAAAGATTCTTGACCTAAGTTGATTGTTAAAAGTGCATAGAAAATAGCTCTATACTTATTGCGATTTGATGTACCCATTTGTTCAACAACGCCTTGAATAGCAGTGTCTAATTCGGGGCCATCGGCTAAGCCTAACTTTCCGATAAGAAAATTGTTTTTTACACGGGCAATTTCTTCTGGATCAGAAGAAGAAACTTTTGATGAATCTGCGTTGTAGATTGAAGGTCCTAAACCTTTTGCTACTTTTGTAAGAAGTACTGCATCTATAGAGATGCCTAATTTGCTAAGTTCGCCTTGGTAGGTTTCAATAGCTTCATCGAATTTGCTCATTGTTGTGATTTTGTTTAGGTAAATTGGGAAATAACACTTATTTAAACTTATGAAGATTAATGCGATGTGTTAATATTTTACTTCCGAAATAACAAAATATTGCTTAAACCACCAAATTTTATTATTTGAAATTATTAAGAGGCATATTTTTTAAATGATTTAATTGATAAATATAAAAAAACGTCTTATTTTCCTCTCAAAAAACATTTTACCTATGTTTTACAATAGCATCAAAACCTTTATTTTGTAAACCTGAAGCAATTCTTTGTGCTTCTATTTTAGTAAATCGCCCTGCACTTACGACACTCCTGGTTGATTTTGAGTAACTATAAGCATTACCAAAACCTAAATCTTTTAGCTTCTTGAGTTGTCTATTAGTATTTGAACGCTCTCCAAAAATACCAATTACAACGTCATAATCGCCTACTTGGATTGGAGACTCATTAGTTACTTCCTTTATTGGTTTTTGTTTAGCCACAGGCTCTGGCACTTGAACGGTATCTCCCAGCCATCCATCAGTTGAATCAATTGGTAATGAGGCAGTTAATGTAGTAGAATCTACGGAATTATCCACCAAAAAATTAGGGTCTTTCAAAGGATTACCTTTTTCACGGATAAAAATATTGGCAATCAATATTCCAACACCTAAAAAAATGAAGGAAAATATAACGAATAGCAGGTTTTTAAGCCAGTTTTTCATGAGTTAGGGGGTTTATTCAATGCGAAATTATCATTTCTATTTAAATAACGATACGACCTTTCATAAAAACTTACAAAAAAAGGATATGTCAGAATAAACTAATTCGTAATTTTAACGTTATTTTCTATATTCCCAGAAAAATACTGAAGCATTTTAAAACAGAACAACGATGTTAAAATTCATAATTATACTTGCACTTATTTTCTACATATTGCCCCGATTAATCAAATGGGCATTAAAAGGCTTCATTGTCACTCAGGTCAACAAAGCGCAACAAGATATGCGGAAACAACAAAAAACGTACCAAACTCAACAAAAGCGTGAAGGTCAGATTGATGTTGATTACGTTCCGAAAAAAAATGAAAAAAAATCCGAAAATTTTGGTGGAGGTGAATATGTAGATTATGAAGAAGTGAAGTGATTTTGAATCCAAAATGCACAGTAATCAAAGTTTTTCTGTTTTTGATGAACATTGATTATTGTGCATTTGCTATGATTTAATTAATTATTCTTCCCCTTTTGCCACTTCCCGATTTCCAGTTTTACCCAACAATTTAGCTGTTTTTACCAGCTTCAAAAATTCGGCACGATAGCCCTCAGCATCCTTTCCAAAGGCATTTTTGGCTAAATTTATCACTTGCTCATAATTGCTCGAACCTTTGAAATCTGAATTTCTGAGCAATAATCCAAATTCAGCAACCGCCACTGAGAATCTAAAATTTTCGGAAGTCTTTTCCAAAGCTACGTGGGTGTCTTTCACAACCTCTTCCATTTGTACATTTTTATCGGCATCGGGTTGTTTGTATCTGATTTTTATGGTACATACTTCTGTTGAATTTGGGCCAGTTATGGTATTAGTAGATTGCTGATATTTTAATTTATCGGGCAAAAAAGTACTTTCAACACCCGCAGGAATGATTTCGTAAATGGCCGTTACCGTATGCCCAGAACCCATTTCTCCCGCATCTTTTGCATCATTCTTGAAATCTTCATTTGCCAAAGCTCTGTTTTCATAACCGATTAAATGATACGCTTTTACGTATTTTGGATTGAATTCTAACTGTAATTTTACATCCTTTGCTACCGTGAAAAGTGTTCCGCCAAATTCCTTGACGAACACTTTCTCGGCTTCTAATAAATTATCAATGTAGGCGTAATTTCCGTTTCCTTTATCGGATAAAATTTCCATTTTTGAGTCTTTGTAATTACCCATTCCGAAGCCTAAAACCGAAAGAAAAATACCTGATTTGCGTTTGTTTTCTACTAAAGTTTCTAAATCTCCACTGCTTGAAACGCCCACATTAAAATCTCCATCGGTGGCTAAGATTACCCGATTATTGCCGCCTTTTACGAAATTATCCAAGGCCGTTTTGTACGCTAATTCGATGCCTGCGCCACCCGCAGTTGCGCCACCCGCCGAGAGATTATCCAAAGCATCTTTTATTCTGGTTTTGTCTTTGCCCGAAGTAGGGGGGAGAACTAAGCCCGCCGCACCCGCATATACCACAATTGCCACGTGGTCTTGTTCACGTAATTGGTCGGTGAGGAGTTTAAAAGCAGTTTTTATTAAAGGTAATTTGTTTTGGTCGGACATTGAACCTGATATATCAATTAAGAAAACTAAATTGGAAGCGGGTAAATTTTCCGTTGAAATCGTTTTCGCTTGTAAGCCAATGTGTAAGATTTTCAAGCTTTTATTCCACGGCGAATCTGAAATTTCGGTTTCAATATTAATTGGGTCTTTGCCTTTGGGTTGGGCATAATTATAGTCGAAATAGTTAATCATTTCCTCAATTCTGACCGCATCTTTTGGCGGTAATTGCCCATTTTGCATAATAAAACGACGAATATTTGTGTAGGCTGCTCGGTCCACATCAATTGAAAAAGTAGTTTGAGGGTCTTTATCGGTTGCTTTGAAACCAATTTCTTTTTCAGATTTGTATTCTTCATTATCCGAAATCACTTCGGGAGCCATGCGTGGCGGCATGATAGGAGCGGGCATTGAGTGTGTAGCATAAGCACCACCCACGGTATTTATATTTCCTTTGATTTTTGCATTTTTACTTATCGCAATACCCGATGCCCTCCCTTGTAACATAACATCATTGCCAGAAACAATAACTTCTTCTAATTTTTGAACATCCTCTTTTAACGTGATATTTAAAGTATCTTTCGTACCAATTTTTACATTTCGGGTAACATATCCAATAAAAGAAAACTGCAAAATTGCACCTTTCGTGCTTACTTTGATAGAATATTTACCATTTAAATCTGACGTTGTTGTCTGCGATGTTGCTTTGATTGAAACATTTACACTTGCAATTCCTTGACCAGTTTCATCCGTAATTTTTCCTGTAATAGTTCTCTCTTGAGCGTTTGCTAAAATGCTGATAATGAGTGAAATAAATATGAATATTTTAGTTTTCATGTATTTTATTTTGTTTAGTTTTCACACTTTTTAAATATATGATGCAGTTGTTTTGTGGATTCCATAAAAATTTTGAAAATATATTTTGGAAGATAAAAATAACAGAGGAATACCGTTTCTGTCATCCTGATTCGTTGGGATGACAAAGACATTTGTACGGTTAGGTTTAATGATTTATCTTTCATGAAAATATCCCACTGCTCAAAGGTTATAAATGCTCTTTTTCAAGAAAAAACATAAACCCGAATCTGAAACTGACCTCCTTCGTGAGTATCGTCAGACGGGAGATTTGGCTATTTTGGGAAAATTGTATGAACCGCAGATGGAAATGGTTTTTGCGATTTCGATGAAGTATTTTAAGGATGAAGAAGAGGCAAAAGATACCGTTATGCAGCTTTTTGAAGAATTAATTCCGAAATTACGACAGTATGAAGTAGAAAATTTTAGGGCTTGGTTGGGCATGGTAACTCGTAATTATTGTTTGATGGAATTACGCAAAAAAACGGTTGAAATTTCAAATTTTAACGCCCAAGAAAATGACGAAGATGAAAATTATTCCAACAATTTTATGGAAATTTCCACTTCTGAACATCTTATAGATAGTTTGGACTTAGAACAAAATCTAACAAAATTAGACGATTGTTTAAAGACCTTGAATTTGGAACAAAAGCAATCGGTAGAATTGTTTTTCATGCAAGAAAAAACCTACCAAGAAGTTGCGCAATTAACTGGTTTTGAGATTAATAAAGTGAAAAGCTATTTGCAAAATGGCAAGCGAAATTTGAAAAATTGCATGGAAAAATAAACATATTGAATACGAAAAATAACATATCTCCAGAAACCATAAAAGCCTATCTCGCAGGCACGCTTTCGCACGCCCAAACGCATGCGTTTGAGAAGGCAATGTTGAACGATGCTTTGTTGTCGGATATGGTAGAAGGATATGAATTGTTAAAGGATAAAAAAGCGGATTTAGAAGGTGTAAATAGTTCATTATCAGATAGTTTAAGTAAAAGAATTAATAAAAAAGAAACCGAAATTTATCCTTTATGGAGGCGGGTTCCAGTATATATTCGGGCGGCTTCGGTGCTGTTATTTTTAGGGGTTGGGAGCTATTTATTGATGACTAAAAATGAAGATAAATCGGTAGAAAAATTGGTCTCAATATCTTCAGCGCAAGCGGAAAAAATGGTTGTCGCAAAACCAGTTCCTCCTGTTGAAAATCCAGTTATTGGGCAGGAAAATACTAACGTTGAAATGGATAAAATTGCTTCGGGTGGAGAAAAAATTGCTGCTCAAAAATCCAAGACAAAAGTGGTATTAGATTCTGCTATTTCTTCGGCTGATGTAGTAGCGATGGAGCGTAAAAAAGAGGCAGCAATTGTTGCTATTCCTGAATCATCGGTTGCGTATGAATCCGTTCCTGCACCTGTTCAACAAGCACCCAAAATGGCCGCTCCGTCCGGGGTGATGAAAAGGGAAGATAGACTTTATTCTAAAAGGAAATCCATTGACAGTCAGGAAAATACGAATATTATTAGCGGAATAGTTTTGGATGAAGATAGCAAACAACCCGTGCCAAATGTTTCGTTGTTTTCCAATGAAAAAAGTGTGGGGAAAACCGATGAAAATGGGCAATTCAAATTGGATAATGCTGTGCTGGGAAATAAGCTAAATTTAGTAGCGCCCAACTTTGAAAACACGGAAATTAATATCAATAAAAATGCTTCTGATGAGCTGTTTATCCGTCCAAAAGCGGAATTGATTTTTATAGATTTGAAACGCAATAAAATCTGGAAATATAATCCGTCCGAACATTCTGCCCAGCCAACGATTAGTCCCGATGATTATACAGAATATTTGCAAAAAAATCTTAAAAAACCAAAACAAGCCATTGATAATCAAATTGTTGGAAATGTTACGGTTGAGTTTAACGTCAATAAAGAAGGTGAATTGTCGGACTTTAAAATCTTAAAATCTTTGGGATATGGCTGTGATGAAGAAGCCATCAGAGTCATTAAAGATGGGCCAGTTTGGATGTCAAAAATGAACGAGGGCGAACCCCGAAGACAGCGAGTTCGTCAAGAAGTGAATTTCTAATCATTTTTAACTAATTAAGCGTAAAATTCTGATTAACAGAAGTTTACGCTTAATTTTTTTATACTTACTTATGAGAATTAGTCGGATTACGGATCCGTAAGATGAATAATTTAAGAACTATGCCAGTTTTAGTATTTTGTTCTTGAGCAATAAGTTATTAGGTAAAATGGAAAGATTAATCCTTCATTATTTTCTAAAAAAATCACTGTTTTTTTCTTAATTTCGTAATATCATCCATCAACGCAACGAATTGAAAATCCAAAGAATTTCTATGTACTTGCCCACTTTTTATGAAAAAAATAACAAAAAGCATTCTTCTGCCATTAATTTGTGTTCTCCCGTTTGTCTCATGCCGAACTGTTGCACAATTAACCCCTGATTCATTGGTAAAAACCATCACCGCCGAAGACCTCAAAAAACATCTTACTTACATTGCTTCCGACAGTATGCGGGGACGTGATACAGGTTCGCCCGAACAAAGATTAGCCGCAAAATATATCGCTGATAAATTTGAAAGTTACGGTTTAAAAGGCGTAGTTGGTGAAGATAAATCGCACCTTCAATTAGTAGATTTGGTGAAACGTGGTTGGGGCGATTTTTATCTGAAAGCTAACAACAAAAAATATCAATATCTTACAGATTTTATCTCAAATTCTATCGCCCCAATGCCTAAAGAAGAATCTTTAGAAATGGTTTTTGTAGGCTATGGTATTGAGGATAAGGACTTTGCGGATTATGCTAATGTAGATGTTAAGAATAAAATTGTGATTGCTTTTGAAGGTGAACCGAAATCAGCAAATGGCGAATTTTTGGTAACAGGTACTACGGAAATGTCAAAATGGAGTAAAGGTGATGCTTGGAAAGAAAAGATGAATCTTGCTAAAAGTAAGGGTGCAAAAGGACTTTTATTAATCTCTAAACAATCAATCGAAGATTTTGATAAGAGCGTAAAACAGCGTCAGACCATGATGAAGCGTTTCGGGAATGCACGCTTAGGATTTCGTGAAACTTCCGACCCACAAGGCTCTGACTTTGCGGTTTTAACCATTTCTCCAAGTATGGCGGTTGAAATTTTGAAAACTACTTCTGCTGAGTTTGATGCGGTAAAAGAAAAAATTGCTTCAGCGAAAAAAACCGTCGATAATTCTATTAAAAATCAACCAATTAGCTTAAAAATTGAGCGAACAGTGGAAGGCATCGAAACCTATAATGTCTTGGGATACTTGGAAGGAACGGATAAAAAAGATGAGGTAGTTGTGGTGACTTCACACTACGATCATGTGGGCGTGCAGGATGGAAAAATCTATAACGGAGCGGACGACGATGGTTCGGGAACGGTGTCGGTTTTGGAAGTTGCACAAGCAATCGGAGAAGCGGCAAAAAGTGGACAAAAACCCCGTAGAAGCATTTTATTCATGACGGTAACGGGCGAAGAAAAAGGACTTTTGGGCTCGGAATATTACGTAAAACATCCCGTTTTTCCTTTGGCAAATACGGTTTGCGACATCAATATTGATATGGTTGGACGGACAGATAAAGACCACGAAGGCAAGGGCGATTATATTTATGTAATTGGTTCGGACAAACTTTCTTCGGAACTACATTCGGCTTTGTTGGAGCAAAATAAAAAGTCACCGATTGATTTAGATTTTAGATTCAACGACCCCAACGATCCAAACCGTTTTTACTATCGTTCAGACCATTATAATTTTGCCAAAAACAAAATTCCAGTAGCATTTTTCTTTAATGGTGTTCACGATGATTATCATCAACCAACGGACGATGTGGAGAAAATTGAGTTTGATAAAATGGAAAAACGAGCAAGATTAGTCTTTAATTTGACTTGGGAAATTGCTAATCGTGAGAAGCGTTTAGTAGTGGATTCGGATAAGAAGTAATTGTATTAGAATTGCCAAATCTGAAAGATTTGGCAATTCTTTTTTCTATGTAAGCTATCTTATCTATGTGGTTGCATTCTTTTTTCTATATAAGCTATCTTATCTATGTGATTGCATTCTTTTTTCTATATAACCTATCCTATCTATATGGTTGCATTCTTTTTTCTATGTAACCTATCCTATCTATATGGTTGCAAGAATAGCCCGCTCAATCACTTCTGGAAAGTGTTTATGCTCCAAAACCTGCCCTTTGCGAGCCACATCTTCGGGTGAATCTGTCGCTAATACAGGAAATGAAGCCTGAAAAATTACGCCTCCTTCGTCATAATGTTCATTTACAAAATGGATAGTAATGCCTGATTCCGTTTCTTTATTTTCTACGACCGCTTCATGC
Organism: Arcicella sp.; assembly: GCF_964672035.1. NCBI lineage: Bacteria > Pseudomonadati > Bacteroidota > Cytophagia > Cytophagales > Flectobacillaceae > Arcicella > Arcicella sp. Next base: position 37,270 of record NZ_CBABQS010000021.1, on the reverse strand, counting down.
ACAAAATGTCCGTACATTCCCTTTCCGCCAAATTTTGGGAGAAGTGCTGGGTGAATATTAATAATTCTATTCGGAAAAGCCTCGACTACATTCTTGGGAACGAGCCACAAGAAACCCGCCAAAATCACCCAATCAATCTGATTTTCTTGTAAGATTTTTACCACTTCGCCCGACTTGAACGCTGGACGGTCGAACATAATTAAAGGAATTTGTAATCTTTCGGCACGTTGGATAACGCCCGCTTCGGGATTATTACAGAGGAATAATTTTACGTTAATTTGTTCAGAATCAGCAAAATATTCAACAATTCGCTCGGCATTGGAGCCAGAGCCTGAGGCAAAAATGGCAATGTTTTTCATTTTTCATTATTAATTATACAAATATCATTGTCAAAACCCCCAACAACATAATTCCCTTACAAGCGTCGCTCAAAAAATCAAAGTCTTTGGGTTTGTCGGCGTAAACTAATTTGTAGGTCAAAAAGCCTACGGGCAACATCATTAATAGGAAAATATAGGCTACTCGGTCGTTGGGTAATTGCGTGGCTAAGATGAAAAGGGTGAGAATGAAAGAGGCAATCAATACGTAAACTAACAACTTTGTGCGGGCAATTCCCCAGATGATAGGCAAGGTTCGGCAACCGTGTTTTTCATCGCCTTTCACGTCTTCCATATCCTTAATTATTTCACGAATGAGGGTAATAAAAAACGAAAATATCGCATAAATCCAGACTTCTCGTTGATGTCCTGGGTAATAAACGGCCAGAACTAACAGTGAAAATCCTGTCAAAATAGCCACCATTAAATTTCCCCAAAATGCTAATCTTTTTAATTGATTAGAATATAACCACAAACAAAAAACGGCCGATAGATTCACCAGAGCCACTTTTCGACTTACTAATAAGCCAATTAAAATGCCTAATCCGTTAAAAATTTGATGAATAACTAAAGCCCATCTTCTTTTGATATAACGCCCAATTACTACTCTTTCGGGTTTATTGACCAGGTCAATTTTTATGTCGTAATAATCGTTGATAATATAGCCAGAAGCTGCAATCAGCACGGTAGCAAGGGAGATATAAAATAGCTTTTTTTCGGTAATAATTTCAAGTAAATAATTGAAAGACAAGTTTTTACCGCCAATCAGAAAAAATCTTGTGAAGTATTGCGTGAACACAATAATGGCTAAATTCTGCCAACGAATTAATCGACTGAATCCTTGAAATACTTGGAGATATGTAACTTTGCGGTTTGGTTTCATATTTTTTAGGGTTTAGCGTTTGGCAATAGGATTTTGTGGACGAACGCTAATACCTATTGCTTAACCCCTAACATCAAATTTATCTCTTTTTATCCCCCCAAAAAAGAAATAATCTTATTCTGTGAGACATTTTTAATTTTTCTTTGTTCTATCAATAGTTTGATATTGTCTAAACCATGACTGCGAACCGTCGCACCGTTTGATTTTAGGATTAAACATGATTAAATAAAAATAATCTTCAAATCTCTTAATTTTATGAATCATGGTTCAGATAATATTCTTTTATTCAATCAGTCATTCCCTCATTGCTAATTAATGAAAATCGGAATTGTATGTTATCCAACCTACGGTGGTAGTGGCGTAGTAGCTACCGAATTAGGTAAGGCCCTCGCAAAAGTGGGTCATCAAGTACATTTTATCACGTACTCGCAGCCTTCGAGGTTGGATTTTTTTAACGAAAATATCAACTATCACGAAGTCAGTATTTCGTCTTATCCACTGTTCCAATATTTGCCCTACGAGTCAGCTTTGGCGAGTAAAATTGTGGATGTTGTCATCAACGAAAAGCTTGATTTACTGCACGTACATTATGCCATTCCGCACGCCTCGGCTGCCTATTTGGCGAAGCAAATTTTAAAATCCAAAGGGATTCATGTTCCATTCATTACAACTTTGCACGGAACGGACATTACGCTCGTAGGAAAAGACCCGTCTTTTGAACCCGTTGTAACGTTTTCAATCAACGAATCTGATGGTGTAACAGCCGTTTCTGAAAGTTTGAAAAATGATACTTATTCAGAGTTTGAAATTGTGAATCATATTGAAGTAATTCCTAACTTTATTGACTTAGAACGTTTCAAAAAATTAAGGAAAGACCATTTCAAAATTGCCATTTGTCCCAACGGAGAAAAATTATTAATGCACACTTCCAATTTTAGAAAAGTTAAGCGTATTGAAGATATTGTACAAGTTTTTTATCGAGTAAATAAACAAATTCCCTGCAAATTACTTTTGGTGGGCGACGGGCCCGAACGAACTGGTATCGAGATGCTTTGTCGTGAATTGGGCGTACAAAATGATGTTAGATTTTTAGGAAAATTGGACGTTATTGAAGAGGTTTTGTCATTGGCAGATTTATTTTTATTAACTTCTGAAAAAGAAAGTTTTGGACTCGCTGCCTTGGAAGCAATGGCTTGTGAAGTACCCGTGATTTCGTCGGATGCGGGAGGAATTACGGAGGTAAATATCCACGGGGTAACGGGTTATGTTTCAAAAATTGGCGATGTGGACGACATGGCAAAAAATGCTATTTCGCTCTTAGAAAATGATGAAAAATTAGCCCAATTTAAGCACAATGCCCTCGAACAAGCCAAACAATTTGATATTGAGAAAATCTTACCTTTGTATGAACGTTATTACGAAAAAGTAACCGCCAAAAGCTGGAAGTTCCCAACGCAAATTTGTGCGGAGAAGGAGAAATAGATTAGCCCAACAGCCATAAATATCAAAATATGGAATACGGATGAAACGGATTTAACACGGATTTTTAACAAAATTGTTTCAATCCGTGTCAACTCTCTTTCATCCGTGTTTCAACAAAACCGAAATTATGCCCCTAAATATTCCACAAACTAACCAAAAAAGAATCATCATCATCGGAGCCGGTTTCGGTGGTTTGCAAGTTGCCCAAAGCTTGGCAGGCAATGATGATTTTCAAGTTGTTTTGATTGATAAAAACAATTATCATCAATTTCAACCCCTGTTTTATCAAGTGGCTACCGCTGGTATTGAACCTTCTGCTATTTCATTTCCCCTTCGTTTGGCATTTCATAATCACCCGAATGTTCACGTTCGAGTGGCTTCTGTAACGAAAATTATTTCTGAAAATAATACAATTGAAACCAATTTAGGAGAACTCCAGTACGATTATTTGATCATGGCAATTGGTGCGGATACCAATTTTTTTGGTAATCAAAATATTGCAGAAAAAGCCCTGCCGATGAAGTCAGTTGGCGAGGCTTTGGGACTTCGGAACAGATTATTAGAGAGTTTTGAGAAAGCCTTAGTGTCTGATAATGAAGAAGATAAAGCAGGATTGTTGACGGTTGTTGTGGTTGGCGGAGGGCCTACGGGTGTAGAGGTTTCGGGTACTTTGGCAGAAATGAAAAAGCACGTATTACCCAAAGATTATCCCGAATTAAATTTTGATTTAATGCAAATTTATATTGTAGAATCAGGAGCGGAGCTGCTGGGACCGATGTCGAAAAATGCACAAGTAAAATCAAAAGAATATCTTGAACAATTAGGGGTAAACGTGATGTTAGACTGTCGGGTAAGTGATTTTGATGGTGAGTATGCTTATTTTAATGATGGTTCAAAAATCAGAACGAATAATTTGGTTTGGGCTGCTGGGGTAAAAGCCAACTCAATTGAAGGAATAAATCCATCCATCATCGTGCGGGGTGGGCGTATGAAAGTTAATAGTTTTAGTCAAGTAGAGGGTTACAATAACATTTTTGCCCTTGGCGATGTTGCTCTTATGACGGAAGAAAAATACCCAAATGGACATCCGCAAGTGGCTCAGCCCGCTATCCAACAAGGAAAATTATTAGCCAAAAATTTGATAAATCTCACAAGAGGTAATGAATTAAAAGCGTTTATTTACAGAGATTTAGGCTCAATGGCAACCGTTGGACGAAATCTGGCAGTTGTGGATTTACCTTTCTGGAAATTTCAAGGATTCTTTGCGTGGCTCACTTGGATGTTTGTCCATTTAATGGCAATCGTTGGGGTGAAGAATAAAATGTTGATTTTTATTAACTGGCTTTGGAATTATGTTACTTACGACCAATCGTTGAGATTGATTATTCGGGCTAAGTCACCGAAGAGTTGAATGAAATATTTTTCTATTCCACTCAAACCACAAATTAAAAAATTATGTATCTTTGTGATTATAGTTCAATAAAAACGGAGGTAATTGGCATTTTTTATTAAATTAGTACAATTTTTTATTAATTTTAATTTCTAAATATATAGGCTAATCCTACCAGTAGAATAATTTTATGGAAGCAACAAACAATAAAGTAAGACCTAAGAATAGTGGAACAAAACAATTATTTAAAAACCCTATTTTAGAGAAACTTTCACACACACACATCGCTACACCAGTATCGATATTTTTTGTGGCGGGTGCAATTTTAGGTTATTATGCCTTTACGCATACAAATTTAGAAAATTGGGTAATTGGAACCTTGTTTTTAACGGGCGCAATCGTTTTTACTTTTGTAGAATATTGGGTGCATCGTAGTGTCTATCACATCGAACCTACTACGGATGCTCGTGCTAAATTTCAGTATATAACTCATGGTGTTCACCACGAATATCCGAAAGATAAAACTCGTTTGGCCATGCCACCAGTTATTGCTGCAGTGGCTGCTATAACCCTTTTTACGGTATTTTTCCTTTTAATGGGTGAATCTGCTTACGCATTTTTTCCAGGATTTATTTGGGGTTATGCCGCATACTTATTGGTTCATTATTCGGTACATGCTTATGCTCCTCCAAAAAATTTCATGAAGCAATTGTGGATAAACCACGCTGTACATCATTATAAAGATGGCAATGCCGTTTTTGGGGTGTCATCTCCCTTGTGGGATCATGTTTTTGGCACAATGGCAACGATGGACAAAACAAAGGTTTCTGAGAATTTGTAAAATAAGATTTCTAAAATTGCCTTTAAAACTCCGTAAGATAAAAATATCTCTTGCGGAGTTTTTTGTTTTATCTTTGGGAATATTCGATGTTTTATTTTCGTTGTTCGATTATCGTTCATCGACATTAGTTTTTACCTGCATTGAAAACCGAACAACGAAAAACGACAATCAAAAATCGAACAACGAAATGAAAATACTACTTATAGAAGACGAACCCAAAACACTTCAATCGCTCCGACAAGGATTAGAAGAAAATGGTTTTGACGTGGACATTGCCTACGACGGAATGATTGGGAAACATCTTGCCAAAAAAAACCATTACCAAATCATCGTTTCTGACATTATTATGCCAGGTATTAATGGCTTGCAGATGAGTAAAGAACTGCGTCAAGAAGGCATTACTACACCCATTTTGATGCTCACAGCTTTGGGAAGTATTGAAGAAAAGCTGATGGGTTTTGATGCAGGAGCCGATGATTATTTGGTCAAACCTTTCGACTTTTTGGAACTTTTGGCTCGAATAAAAGTATTGGCAAAGCGAAGTACACAAACTCCCTTGCCAGTTACTGGTAATACATTGACATACAGTGATTTAGAAATGAATTTTGACGCTCATTCCGTAACAAGAGGAGGTGATAAAATTGATCTAACCGCCCGTGAGTTTGCTTTGTTGGAATACCTTTTGAGAAATCACGGAAAGGTGATTTCAAAGGCCGATATTGCTCAAAAAGTATGGGATAGTCGTTTTGATATGGGAACAAACGTCATCGAAGTTTTTATGACAATGTTACGGAAAAAAGTAGATAAAAATTATGATACCAAACTCATTCACACGCAATATGGCGTTGGCTATGTGTTGAAGGTTGAGGAATAAAGCAATTTGAAAAGAAAATTTGAAGATGAAAAACAATGATTTCTCAATGGAATTAGTCACTCTCTAATTAGCACATTTTCAAATTATCAAAATAAATTTATGCAAATCAGAGCCAAACTTACTTTACAATTTACCTTATTGGTTTCAGTGATTGTGTTAGCAATCTTCGTGGTAATTTATTGGCTTCGGAATAATTACATTGAAGAAGAATTTTACAAAAGACTTACCCAAAAAGCATCAACCTCGGCTGAATTATTGGTTACTATTAAAGAAGTAAATACCAAATTATTAAGGAAAATTCAGAAGGCGAATAATGATGTTTTATACCGGGAAAACTTGATTATTTATGATTATAAAAATATAAAAGTATTCTCTGGTAACGATACCATCCGTTTTAATGTATCGCCCGAAATGTTAAATCAAGTCCAAAAACAACATTATGCCCGTTTCAGACAGGGCGATTTTAAAATTGTTGGAATGCTTTATACAGATAGATTTAATCGGGTAATAACGGTGGCAGGTGCCGTAGATAAATCTGGACAAAAAGACCTTGAAAACCTCAAAAATATCATGATTTCCTTATTTTTGGCGGTCTTAGTTTTGGTTTCTTTGGCAGGGAGATATTTTGCGGCAAGAGCGTTGGCACCTATTTCAGAAGTTATTTTTCAGGTACAATCCATTTATCCGCAAAATGTAAATCAGCGACTGACCATTCAAAATCCCAAAGATGAAATTGGGCGGCTTACGGCCACTTTTAACGAACTTTTAGAACGAATTGCCGAGGTATTTAGACTGCAAAATCTCTTCGTTTCAAATGTCTCCCACGAGATGAAAAACCCTTTGATGAAAATCGGCTCACAGATTGATGTTGCCTTGCTCAAAGAACGTAGCCCTCAACAATATCTTGCTACATTACAGTCAGTTAGGCAAGATATCCGTGAAATGGGACAACTTTCAAATACATTGTTGGAATTGGCAAAAGTGAGCGATTTGAACCATAAATTGATGTACGACGAAGTGCGTTTGGATGAAACTATTTGGGAAGCAGGCGACCTTTTATTACAAGCCGAACAAAAATATCAAGTACAAGTAGATTTTGCTGACGGTTTGGAAGAAGATACGCAATTGGTGGTGAAAGGAAACGCCCAATTATTGAAAACCGCCTTTGTGAATTTGATGGAAAATGGCTGTAAATTCTCAGAAAATTATTCGGTAAAAGTGAGTTTACACTTTGAAAAAGACCATATTGAAGTGATGTTTACGAATAGTGGCGTGATGGAACAACCCGAAATGGACTTAATTTTTGAGCCTTTTTATCGTAGTCAGAATACGGCAAGTATTAAAGGCTACGGGGTAGGATTATCCTTGGTAAACAGAATTGTGAAACTTCACGGAGGCAATATTACGGTACAATCCACTGGTAATCAGACGGTTTTTGTGCTGTGGTTGCCTTATTCAGTGGGAAACTTAGGTAATTAGGGATTGGGTCAGCAGTCAAGTTCAAATCTGTTGAGTTCTCAGAAGAAAATATATTTTAACCATTTCCAAATCCCTAATTACCCAATTACCTAATCCCCAAAAATAATTCCAAAACCGTTTTTCCTAACACAGGATGCACCAAATCGGGAGCAATTTCAGCCAAAGGAGTCAAAGCAAAATCTCGTTCTTGCATGAGTGGATGCGGGATTTTCAGGTCGGGTTCATCAATAATTTCATTTTCATAAAACATGATGTCAATATCAATTAATCTGGCTCCCCATTTTTCTTTCCTGATTCTACCTAACTGATTTTCAATCGATTGTGTTTGTTCTAAAATCTCCAAAGGACTTAAGTTCGTATGTATGGCAATGGCTAAATTTAAAAAATCTGGTTGGTCTGTCACGCCCCAAGGTTTTGTTTCATAGTCTTTTGACTGTAAAATTATTACGCCTACTTTTCTGTTTAATAATTCGAGGGCTTCATCTAAAACTTCTTTTCTATTTCCTAAATTTGAACCTAAAAGCAGATAGACTGTTTTTAAGATAGTAATTGGAAAATGTTCACGTTTATATTTTTCCATAAGTTTGGTTAAATGGTTAAAATTACTTTCTGCTGAGTCATGCAAAACAGGCGAAGAATCTGTCAGAATGAAAATTTTTTCTAATGCTTCTTCGGACTGTTTTTTAGTTTGGATTGATTTTAACACAGGAATTTATTTTGCGGTTTTCCACGTTATTATGGATTACTAATATGTTATTTTTTTGCAAATTTATCAAAAATAAAATATCTTTAAGGAAAATAGTAAACATCAACATCCGAAATAATATTACCATGCGCAACGTACAACAAGGCTCCGTTTTAATCTCTGAACCATTTTTGGGTGATCCAAATTTCGAGAGAAGCGTCGTGTTAATTTGTGAACACGAAACCACGCAAGGCACATTTGGCTTAATTCTAAATCAAACTTCTAATCTGTTACTTGCCGATGTATTAGAAGAAAATATTTACCCTGATGTTCCATTATTTGTGGGTGGTCCCGTTCAGCACAACACACTCCATTATTTGCATCGTCGTCCCGATTTAATTGATGGTGGCGTTGAAATAATGAATGGTGTAACGTGGGGAGGTAATTTTAGCCAAGTCAAGGAATTGCTTAATAATGGCGTACTGTCGCCCAATGATATTCGATGTTTTATTGGTTATTCAGGTTGGGAAATTGACCAATTAGTTGGAGAACTCAAAAAAGATTCGTGGATAATTTCTCAAACAACGGCTGATATCATCTTCGACACACCCACCAAAAGTTTCTGGAGAAGTTTATTAAAAGATATGGGTGGTGATTTTAAAGTCATGTCTAATTATCCAATTGATCCACGGCTGAATTAGAAATTATGTATAATAAATATGGGACCACGGGTTGCACAGATTTAACGGATTTTCACAGACAAAAAAATCCTTTAAATCTGTACAACCCGTAATTTTTTTTGTAACGATTTATTTTTCGTTTCCATTTAACTACCCACAATGTTCAAGCAATTTTTTGCGGCAGCTCGTAATAAAAATCAGTGGTATTGGTACCTATTTGCCGTAGCAATCATCCTTATTTTTGCTTCTATTTTTAGCATTCCTCTCTTTATCATTGCAGGAATTAATGGCGTGAAAGATACCTCTAAAAATTTGACTGCCACAGATTTAGGATTGAGCGATGCCCTTTTTTTGGGAATAGAAATGATTCCAAGTATTGGGTTAACGTTGGGCGTAATCACCGCCGCTTGGATACTTCACAAACGCTCGTGGCAATCGCTCATCACTGCCTACCCACGTATAAGATGGGAGCGTTATTTTTTCGGAAATCTTCTTTGGTTAGGCTTAATGATTGGGGGAGAATTAATTATGTATGCCCTTTATCCAAATAATTACATATTTCAATTTGAAACAACGCAATTGGGGGCTTTACTGCTGATTTCCATTTTAGTAATTCCCTTGCAAGCGGCAGGAGAGGAACTTTTTTTTCGTGGATATTTGATGCAAGGCATTGGTTGGGGAACAAAAAAAGCGTGGATTGCCTTAATAATGACCTCGGTGGGTTTTGGATTGATGCACTTGGCTAATCCTGAAATGGAAAAATATGGTCAAGCATTCATTATCACTTATATAATCATGGGTTTATTTTTTGGCGTAATTTCTCTAATGGATGATGGTTTGGAACTGGCAATGGGCGTTCATACGATAAATAATATTTACAATGCCGTATTGGTGACTTTCCCAAATTCTGCCTTAGAATTGCCAACGGCTTTCAGAATTAAGGAGTATAATGCTTGGTTGGGTTTTGGAATTGAGGTACTTCTTTTCGTATTTTTTATCTGGATATGTGCAAAAAAATATGGTTGGACTGATTGGAATAAAATTACTCAACCGATTACCGACCCAAATTCAACTGACATTTCTGCGTCTGATTTAGCCATAAATAAATAATTTTGAACATAAATCAAACTTGCGTATTTTTACGACAGACCCAAAAGTACAGTAGTAAACAGTGGGCAGTTGGCAAAAAAATGATTTATATTTTAAATACTTATATTTTTTACTGCCTACTACTCATCCATAACTAACCAAACCAAATTCTTTCTGTGGGCGAAAAGAAATTTTAATCATGAAAATATTACGGATATTACTCGTTATTTTGGCAGTTTTAGCCTCCGCTTTCGTTTTTTTTAGGTTCTATTATACAAAATCTTTTAGTCCATCGGCATCTGAAAAATTTGAAAAGAATGGTTTGGTTGTAACCGTTGATTATTGTCAGCCCTCTAAAAAAGATCGTTTAATTTTTGGAGAAGAGAAAGATAAGGCACTTGTTCCCTTCGGAAAATGGTGGCGTACTGGAGCAAATGAAGCTACCGTTATTAAATTTTCAAAAGATGTAATAATTGCTGGAAATCCTTTAAAATCAGGAACTTATACGCTTTTTACCATTCCTAATAAAGATAGTTGGACTATTATTTTCAACCAAGAAGTTGGACAATGGGGGCTTTCGTATGATGAGAAAAAGAATGTGATGACCGTGCCAGTGCCTGCATCGCAAACGGATAGTTCGGCTGAACAATTCAAGATTAGTTTTGCAGAACAACCAGAAGGCGGAGATATGATTTTACATTGGGATACTACGGAAGTGGTGGTTCCGATTAAGTAAAGGAGAAATGGAGAGGGGGAGTAAAGGAGAAAAGTAATTTACTTTTCTCCTTTACTCCCCCTCTCCATTTCTCCTCCTCCCTAAAAACCAGCCCTATCATACGAACTTCTTCTACGGGATAATTTCAACTCCTGCAAGAGTGCCGATTTTACTCTTAAATCAAAAGAATAACTACTTTGCCTGCCGTAATAGGCACTCGCAATGGGTGTCCAGTTGAAGGCTGCTTCCCAACAATGCAAATCACGGTGAACACTAATATTGGTTAATGAAATGCCTTTATTGTTAAAATCATAACCCGATTGCAATTTCATATCCCATTTATCGGTCAATTTTAGGGTTCCATTGAAAGTTACAGCACTCACAATTACGGCAGGGGCAAAACCTAATTTACTCAAATTATACTGGTAACTAAACTGAAACTGCCACGGCACCGACCAATCTACGTATTCGTTAATATTTTTATTGACTTGCTTAACTTGCTCCTGTTGAAAATCATTATTCGGCAACGTTGAATTCTGAGGTAATTGTTTTGGCTGCTTGGCTTGTTTCGGTTGGAAACTTTTACCAATTGAAAAACCAAGATTTGATAAACTTGGAGCCTTTAATTCATCAATTCTACTTCCTACCAACGACGACCCATCTTGAATATATTTATACGGATCGAGCGAACCATTCAAATTTATATCAAATTTTTTAACCCTCGATGTAGCTGAAAAAGAGATGGGTGATAACTTAAACTGTTGGGCAAAAAAGTTGTAATTTGTTGATAATGAGAAATTATCTAACAACGTAACCTTCTCATATTCCTTGGCGGCGGTATCCGACTTTGATTTTATTTTTGCCTCTAAAGTATTGGAAATACTAAAATTTACACCTCCCGATTGACTGCCGTAATTGGTTAATCGTGGGTCGAAAGTTGAGATTCTTCTGAATGTTCCTACGACTTGTTTCCCATTAATCGTTCTGATATCCGTGCCTTTGGTGCTTACTTGTACTTCTTGGTAAAATCCATAAGTTGGGTCGGTGAAATCTGGGGTATAATTTAAACTTAACGAAGGACTCATAATGTGCCTAATTCCACGCAAACGACCTTTATTGATGTTGATAGTACCGTATAAGCGGGTGTTCATACTGGCAGAAAAATTGTATTGATAATCTGGAAAAAATCCTTGTCCCGATGAATCAATATTTACCACACCGTTCCTCGCCAATGTATCACTGGCATAAGGTTTAAAACGAGCATCACCCGACTGAATAAATGCGTATTTAAACTTGCGTCGGTACACATTTCCAGAAAGACTCATGCCAGGCGTTAAATTTATATACTTACCTAATTTGAGGTTTGGTAATGATAATGGAATTGAATAATTCATTCTGAAATTGGCATTTTTCAATATTTCAGGCAAATTTTCAAGATTAAATCCAATTACCCCATCACGGGCTAAATTTGCCGTTTGGTTAGCAACTACCCGTGGGTCAACAATTAGTGGTCTATTGGGATTTGTATCAAGTGTATCTTTTTGACGGTTCACGTTGTAGGGCAAACTGTTATAAGCCCGGTTGTTTAAAGCCACTTGATTGGTAATTCCGAATGAACCGCTGAAATCTAACCCCAAACGAAAACCATCCCAAAAACGCTCTGAAACGGCATTTTTCTTCTTAAAAGGTTGGAATTGATTTAAGCCGAAAGAAAAATTATTATTGACATTTACTGCCTTCGTAATCGTATTTTGGTCAGCCTGCAAACTCAAACTGGTACGAATGGTTTGTCCAAAATTTCTTGAATATTGAACAGACGAATTTAAAGCAGTTGAAATATAGCTGTTCGAAGTAACGCTATTGAACTGAGCATTTGAATTACTTTGAACGTTTACCGATGCTGAAAAACTCGAATTTCCTCGACTTTGGGGTGAATGCGACCACTGAATTCCAAAATCGTTACGAGTTTGGCGGTTAAATTCTTTTCCATCATTACTATTTCTGAAAGTCAAATTGAAAGCTCCTCCGTAACGATAACGCTTGATATATTGTGAATTGGCGGTTAATCCAAAACTGCCTTTCGAGTAGATTTCACCCGTCAATTTCAAGCCAATGTTTTCACTAATGGCAAAATAATATCCGCCATCACGTAAGTAAAAACCACGTCCAAGCGGTTCATCGCCATACGTTGGCATCACAATTCCCGACGTTCCGTTTTCTTGCGGAGGTTTGTAGGGAAAGAAACCAAAGGGTAAACCAATGGGCAAAGGAATTTCATTGAGTTCAAACCTGAAAGGGCCCGAAACAATTTCCTTTTTTCCCACCATTTTAATCCTCGAAGCTCGGATATTGTAATGCGGATGTTCTAAATTACAGGTCGTATAAATGGCATTTCGGATGTAGAGATTGTCTTCATTGTCCTTTTTTACGCTCGTGCCTTGTACATACGCATCGCCTTGCTTGGTGATTAAGCCTTTAATAATGGCCTTTCGGGATTTGAAATTATATTTAATCTCATCGGCATCGTAGGGTTCGCCGCCTTGTTTGAAAACAGGTTTGCCAATGGTCTTATTCGTAGCAGTATCTTTCGTACCTTTAGCAAAAACTTCATTTTTATCCCAATTTAATTGGATGAAGTCAGCTTGCAGGACAACGTCCCCGTAGGTTACTTTTGCATCACCATATAAATAAACCACTTGATTCTGGGTATCCATAATGGTAGAATCAGTAGCAGAATAGACTACAGTGGTTTGTAAATCGTTATTCTTTTTTAAAGAGTCAGGCGTAGCTTTTATAAGGCGATCGGCTCTGATGGTATCATTTTTAGTAATATTGGTTCTTAGGTTTTTAGGATTGTTAATAACTTCGCCGCCAATAATACGCTGTGCTTGAATATTATTTATTACAAAAAGCCCTAAAAACAAGCTTATTACGATACTGAATATGTGAAGTGCTTTTTTCAGAAGTCTTAAAATTTTATCTTTGTGATGTTTTCACTACAAAATTAACCCATTCCTTATTTAAGATAACGTACCCGATTGAAAATAATGTTAAAGTTTGTTAAAGCGCTCATATTAGCTACTATTTTTTGTGGATTCGGAGGTTTCAAATCCTTTCAAGATTCGAGCAACAGTTCGATTGATGATAGTCCATTGACTTCCGTTAAAACACGGCTCAAAACGGTTGTTTTAGATGCTGGACACGGGGGTAAAGACCCTGGTTGTCACGGGGCAAATAATAACGAGTCAAAAATTGCCTTGAAAATTGTGTTGGCATTAGGTCAAAAAATTAGCGATGAATTTCCCGATGTCAAAGTGATTTATACTCGTAAAAAGGACGTTTATCCAACGCTCAACGAACGTTCTGCCCTTGCCAATCGAAATAAAGCGGATTTATTTATGTCGATTCATTGTAATTCTCACCCGTCTTCCAAATTTGCTGGAACGGAAACCTATACGATGGGGTTACATAAAACGAATGAGAATCTAAATGTCGCTAAACGAGAGAACTCCGTAATTTTACAAGAGAAGGATTATCAGAAAACCTATAACGGGTTTAATCCAAATTCACCTTTAGCACACATTATGATGGCAAATTATCAGAATGCTTTTATGATGAACAGCATAAAATTTGCTCAGAAAGTAGAAAGACAATTCAAAAAACAAACGAATAGAACGAGCTACGGCGTAAAACAGGCGGGTTTTTTAGTCCTTTGGGAAACTGCTATGCCCAGTGTTTTGATTGAAACTGGTTTTTTAACTAATGGAGCCGAAGAAAAATATTTAGCCTCGGAAGAAGGAAAAGAGGAAGTTGCCCAAGCCATTTTTAAGGCTTTTAAATTGTATAAAGAAGAAATTGAAAACTAACATCAGTTAATAATTGATAATTGACAATTGATAAGATGGTTCTTATTTGTTAGTTATTAATTGTCAATTGTTAATTAAATAATATGTCCATCTCTAAAGAAACTAAAGTGGGTATTCTTGCCCTTGTATCATTTGTAATTTTGTACTTAGGATTTAACTTTCTGAAAGGAAAGGATTTCTTCTCTTCTCAAAATAAATATGTCGTGATTTATGACAATGTAGAAGGTCTGACTTCTGCTAACCAAGTATCAGTAAGTGGTATGAAAGTTGGGCAAGTGAAAGCAGTCGAACTCATTGCTGGTAATAAAGTAAAAGTTACGCTTGTGATTCGCAAAGATTTGCCTTTACCAATTGATACCAAAGCCATTTTATCAGCTGATGGATTATTAGGAGGAAAACTTATCCGATTACAAATGGGAAAAGCAAATAAAGTGATTGAGAACGAAGGGTTAATTTTAGCAGGGAGAGAAACAGGAATCTCTGATTTGATTAAAGAACAAGCTTTACCATTGTTGCATAATTTAGATTCTTTGACTCTTTCACTAAGAGTTGTTACCAAGAGTTTTGAAGCAACGGGTAAATCAGTCAATGGTTTGGTAAGCAATACTGACAAGACCATTTCAACTTTGGGGGGTACTTTGGGAACTACTATTACTGAAAATAGAGCAAGCCTTGCGGGAATTACTGCCAATATGAAAGCGCTTTCAGGCAATTTAATCGAAACCGAAAGAAGTTTGAAGCCACTAATTGGTAAATTTACCTCGATTGCAGATTCTTTGAACGCTTTGAAAATCAGTCAGGCCGTGGCAACTACCCAACGTTCGTTGGAAGGGTTACACAGAATTATGTTGGGAATTGAAGCGGGGCAAGGTTCGATGGGTAAATTATTGAAAGATGATTCGCTTTATTCAAATATTAACCGCTCATTAGCAGATTTAGATAAGTTGTTGATTGACTTTCGTTTAGCTCCAAGACGGTACGTAAATATTTCGATTTTCGGAGGAAAAAAAGCCGACCCACCGATGGTGAAATAGGGAGAAGAAAAGGAAAAAGGAGGAATGGAGAAAGGAAAGATTTACACCTCTTTCTCCATTCTTCTTTTTTCCTTTTTTCCTTTTCTCCATTTCTGCTTACAGAGAAATTGGCACGGGCGTTTGACTCTTAATCTCATTCACCACAAAACGACTTTGGGCATTGCCGATGTTGGGAAGTGTGGCTAATTTATGGAGAATAAAATGACGGTATTCATCCATATCTTTCATTAGAACTTTCAATAAAAAATCAGAACCTCCCGAAATACAGTAACATTCCACCACTTCGGGCAACAATAAAACATCCTTCTCGAATTGTTCCAGAAATACTGCAGCGTGTTCTTTCAACGTTACATCTACCAAAACAACTAAGCTTTTTCCTAATTTTGATTTATTGAGAATTGCCGTATATTTTTCGATAACGCCATCCCGTTCAAGTCGCTTAATTCGCTCATGTATGGGCGTAGTCGTCATGTTCAAGCGTGAAGCAATATCTTTATTAGTCATCAAAGCATCGTCTTGAAGAAACTTTAAAATCTGTAAATCTATGTTATCTAAATTTGTCATATTGAATTCATAACACAGGTTTTAACCTGTTTGGATGATTAACAGACTGAAATCTGTACTGTTTTTTACCAATATTTAAAAGGATTTTTCGATAAATTAGCATTAAAATACTTGCTTTCATGGGTAACTTCATAGTCAATCCACGCAGGAATTTGGAAAGATTCTTCTATCGAATTCAACTCAATTTCTGCTACAATTAAACCTTCATTATCACCATAAAAGATATCAATTTCCCACGTTTTCCCTTGATAATCAATTTTGTAGCGTGTTTTTTCAATATTATTTTCCGTAAAACTATTCAATAATTCTATCGCTTCAGCTATTGGAATTTTATATTCAAATTCTGGCTTAATGGCAGGATTATCGGTTTTACCTTTAATCGTAATAAATCCATGACTTTCAGTTGCTCGCACACGCACCGTTTTGGCTATTTCATTAACGATATAACCTTGTCGGTAATATTCACCTCGAGGTTTCGCAAGCGCCTCCCAAAGGTCATGTTTTACTAAATATTTTCTTTCAATTTCAAATGGCATGATAAGAAGTTATGAATTATAAGTTGTGAGTTTATAATTTGATGATTTTAGACAATTACCGATTAAAACTGGATGACTTATTTAATTCAAAATCCATAAGGTTGTTGCGTTAAAAAAATACCCTTGATTTCTATAACAAAATCAAGGGTAAAGATAATTGAGTAAGATTCGTAATTAAACATTTTTTTCTAACCTCTAATCTCTATTTTCGAAATAAATTACGGACTAAAAATCCACTCATTGCTCCCCAACCACCAACGAGCCCACCGATAAAAACGGTCACTGCAATCAATACGCCTACATTTCCACCAACGGGAAGAATTTGAGCGATTTTATTTGACAAAATTCCTTGGGTTGAAAAGTGATGATACCAAACCATTAATAGCCAAAGTGTTGCAACAGCAGCCATTCCTTTGGCAAAAGTTTCGCCACTGGTTTTTCCAAAAATTGCTCCGCCAATAAATGCCGCTATGGCCACCGTCCACCATTCAAAAAAGTAGCCCACTACAAAAGCCAACACTACGATTGTGGCCGTTAATGGACTGGCAAAAAGTCCTTTAATTTTATCAAGAACTGAAGAAAAACCTGCGTTTGCATCTGCCGAACTTGGCATATTAGATTGTTGGGGGATGTTTAGTGCCATAATGTGGTTTGTATAATTTTTTTGATAAATTTAGTGATTATTCTATTGCAAAATAATTATTTCCCAAATTTTTCATCAGGTCGCCCTCTTAATGCACTCCAAGTTTCATTAATTGCTATTTGAGATACTGCTTGCAAACCAACTAATTCAAATGTAGTCCAAACGGTTTTACGTTTGATATTACTCTTTATTTTACCCGTTCCTTTCGGATAACAAGCCCAAAATGAGCAATCATATTTGCCCGATTTTCCAACTAATTGAACCAGTTTTTCTAATTCATCTTGTTGATAACCAAATACTTGCACAAAATCATAAATCCCTTCTCCGTTTGATTCGGTATCCAACTCAATCCCTGAGAATATTTCAAGATATTCATTTGGGGCATTGACAATCAGCATTTTTTTGTTGCCACTAATACGGAGTTTTTTGAAAATTTCTTCTTTGTTCATGCTTATAAATTAGCTTTAATTTCTTTCAAAATTTTATCGCCTCCCAAGCTCAAAATCTTCTCGGCCAATGCTTTGCCCATTTCTAAAGGATTATTACCCTTGATAGTTTCCTTCAAAATTTCGGTACCATCCAAACTAATTATTCCACCCGTAATTGATCCTGATTTTTGAGAAAGTCCAAAAACAGGAATACTACAACCACCCTGCAAACGTCTCAAAAAGGCACGTTCTGCCAATAATTGCTGTTCGGTTTCAGCATGATTACAGAGTTCTCTAATTTTAGCTTTTTTCGCTGAATCTAAACTAACTGCACATTCCAAAGCTACTGAACCTTGTCCAACGGCGGGCGTAAATTTTTCTGTAGAAATCATCTCGGCAATGTGTTCTTCATAACCCATCCGATGCACCCCCGCATACGCAAGGATGATGGCATCGCACACGCCACTTTCGAGTTTTGCCATGCGAGTTTGAAGATTTCCACGCATATCAACGGTCTGAATATGAGGGTAAAAATGTTTTAGCATCGCTATTCTGCGGGTCGAAGAAGTACCGACAACAAAAGGTTTTTCACTATCTAATCTCAGACTTTTATTGTAACTTACCAAGACATCGTTCACTTTTTCACGTTCAGTAAAAGCAATTAATTCTAAATCATCCGATAATTCTGATTGTAAATCTTTGGCAGAATGTTGGGCAATATCAATTTGTCCCGAACGTAATTGTTCTTCTAATTCCTCCGTAAAAACGCCCTTTGAACCAATCTTCGACAACGAACGGTCGAGAATTTGGTCGCCTTTGGTGTTAATAATTACGATTTCTACTTGCAGACCGCCTTTTTCTAAGGTTTCTCTGATATATTCTGCTTGCCAAAGGGCTAATTTTGAACCTCTTGTTCCTAATTTGATAAGATTATTTACTGACATAATAAAAATGTCTTGATTTTGTCAAGACATAAAATCTAAATATTTATTTGTAAAATTATGATTAAATTTTTATCAATTTCATGAAGTTCATTTTTTGATACTTCTCCTAATTTTCCCAAAACTAACCCTGAATCAATCGTTGCTAATTTAGATAATCGAACCAATGAATTTCTTTTCAATCCATTAGTTGAATTTGCGGATAACATTAAATCATTTGATTCTTGCCAATCTATTTGAGTAGTAATAAAGGCTACGGTGACATCCAATGAGTTAGAAATCAATACCAATGCAGGTCTGGTTTTATTTCCTGAGAGGTCAGTAAATGGAAATGGTAGTAAAATTATATCTCCTTTTTTCATTAAAATTTTTCTTTCAAATCTTCAATTGAATATAAATCTTCTTCTTCATTTAAAAAGGCAAAGGATTTAGATGTTGTATTTATGGCAGTCAGCCCTTTTATAAGTGACGATTCTTCAAATCTTTTAGAAATGAATTCGGCGTAATCATAAACTTCTTCTATTTTTTCAGGAGGCAATTTCTCTAATTGTTTAATTGTCTGTTTGATTAACTCCTTCTTGCTCATGACGTTAAATTTTTATTTTTTAACAAATATACCTTATTTCTTAAACAATCGTGCAATGGTCAGCGACAAGTCCAGATGTAAGATTTTTGCTCTTCCGTTGCGTTCTAAATAATAATGGGTTTGACTTAACTCATTTACAATCAATTCAATAGCTCCCGATTTTACGGCTTTTGAAAAATTCTGAACAAAGGTCAATTCTTCGCCTTCCAATCTGACCAATGACTCTGCGCCGTTTTTCCAGAGTAATAAATCTCTGAAAATATTGAGTCCATATTCCATCATTCCTTTTTGGTATTCTTTCGGAAAAGCGTCAAATTCATCTGCTGTTTTTACTAAAGTGGCAATGTCTGGTTTATAAGCTGAGCGCATCCAAGTGGCAAACCATTGATGTTTACTTTCTCCCTCATAATTCACCAATTCAACGGCTTTCGACAAATTTCCTTCTGAAAGATAAGCAACTTGTTTGGCTCTTTCGTGAGTAATTCCCTCTTTTTTGATAAGATAACCAATCGTTTCTTCATCCGTAAAGGCAGGAATAACAATGCGTTGGGTTCTGGAAAGGATGGTCGTTAATAAGCGATTGGTGTCATTGCATGCCAGAATGAATAGCGTTTTAGCGGGCGGTTCTTCCAGTAATTTGAGTAACGAATTGGCCGATTCAATATTCATCAATTCGGGTTGCCAAATTATCAAAATTTTATACTCCGCTTCAAAAGCTTTCAAAGAAATTTTTTCGATGATATTGTGCGCCTCTTTAATCGGAATAATTCCTTGTTTGTTGCCCGTTACGCCCGTAAATTCCAACCAATCGGTCAAACTTCTGTACGGACTCTCTATCAAGAATTTGCGCCACGTTGGCAACAATTCTAAGATAGTTTCTTTGGCACTTGGCGTTGGGAAAATGTGGTGAATGTCGGGATGAACCATTTTTGCCATTTTCACACAAGAAGCACAACGCCCACAAGCATCACCCAAAAGCCCGCTATTGGTATCGGAGCTGACGGCATTTCTGTCCTCACAATTTATGTAAGTTGCATACGCCCACGCCAATGCCAAATTTGCACTGCCCACTCCTCCATGAAACAACTGAGCATGAGCCACGTGATTTGTCTCAACGGAGTGAATGAGGGTATTTTTTATACTTCCCAGACCGGGAATATCTTGAAAACGCATAATTGAATTTTAATAGGTTGTAAAGTTAAGGAACATTGAGTGAAAAAATAAGGAATTCAAAAAGCTACATTTTTTTAATAACTTCGTAGAAAATTTACCCACCGAAAAACCATTCAATGAGTGTTCTCAAAAAATTAGCGGGCGAAACTGCCTCTTACGGTATTAGTACAATTCTTGGTCGTTCGCTGAATTTCCTTTTGGTCTTTATTCATACGGCTGCCTTTATGCCTGCCGAAATGGGAATTAACGTCAAATTATATGGTTACGTAGCCATTGCCAATATTGTTTATACTTATGGAATGGAAACGGCTTTTTTCCGTTTTGCTCCTGAGGATAAAACAAAATATTACAATATTATTCAATCCGCTATCATTATTAGTAGCATTTTCTTTTCTGGAATTCTCATTATTTTTGCCTCGCCAATCATTGACTATTTGGGTTATGCAGGCAAAGAAACTTTCTTGATTTGGCTGGCACTCATTATTGCCATTGATGCCGTAACTGCTATTCCTTTTGCCCGTTTAAGATTAGAAAAAAAGACTACACGTTTCGTTAAAGCCAAGATTATCAATATTTTAATCAATGTTTTTCTGAATGTTTTCTTTTTGTTGGTATTAAAGAAAATAGCCGAAGGAAACTATCTGATTTCATTGCAACCAATGGCTCAAAAATTGTATAATCCCAAGATTGGAGCGGGTTATATTTTCTTGGCAAATCTCATCGCCAATGCTACATTTTTCTATTTTCTCCGTCCCGAATTCAGAGATTTCAAGTTTCAATTCGATAGAGAAGAATTTAAAAAACTCTGGATTTATGCCTACCCAATTATGATTATGGTGGTAGCAAGTACCTATAATTTGGTTTTTGACAGGTTGCTATTAGAAAAATTTCTTCCCGAAGGATTTTACCCAAATCGTACTTCTCAAGAAGCATTGGGAATATACGGAAGTGTTTATAAACTTTCTATTTTTATGTCCTTGGCAACCCAAGCATTTAGATACGCCGCCGAACCTTTTTTCCTTTCAAAAACGGGCGATAAAAACTCGCCAGAAACTTTAGCGGAGGTCACCAAGTGGTTTTTAATAACCTGTATTTTTATCTGGTTGGGCGTAAGTTTAAATCTCGATTGGCTGAAAGTTCTTTTTCTTCGTCAAAAAATTTATTGGGAAGGAATCATGGTGGTGCCTGTGTTGTTATTAGCCAATTTGTTCTTGGGCGTTTATTATAATATGTCTGTTTGGTTCAAACTGAATAACAAAACTTATTTTGGCACACTCATTACATTCATCGGTTTAGGGATTACGATTATTGCCAATATCATTCTCATTCCACGTATTGGGTACATGGGTTGTGCAATCGCTTTTTTGATTTCTTGTTTCTCGATGACAGCACTATGTTACTTGCTTGGACAACGTTATTATCCTGTACCCTACAAAATTGCATCGGCTTTTGGATATATAATCTCGGCAGGATTATTGATTTGTCTGGTTATGCAAATTAGGTTTGATAATCTCTGGTTATCAATTCCTTATCACATCATTCTGTTGCTTTTATATACGGCAAGTGTTGTGATTGTTGAGCGAAAGACTATTATTCCATTGAAAATCAGAGATAAATACAAATTATAAGGGTGAAATGTCATTTTTTTTTGCCAAATTTGTTATTGATTCTGTATTCTTAGTGCTGTGTTAAGGGTTCTTCGTTCAATTTATTTTATGAATTAACGATTTTGAGAGAAATACGATGAACTTTAGAACCAAGAACTTAGAACCAAACTGAAATGGCTGAATCCCAAATACTCACTCGATTTAGTTCCTTAGAGATGAAACTCAAGGGGCTTTTGAAAGATTATATTGAAGTGAAAAAACAGCTAATCGAGGTTAAAAATGAAAATGAAAAATTGAGGAACGAATTGCATGAATCTCAAGAGTTACAGAAAAATTTAAACCAACAGATAAAAAATTTTAAAAAATCAGATAAATTCACTAAGATTGCAGTAAACAATCTAAAAAGTACAGGCAACCCTGCCGAATTGAAAGAAAAAATTGACGAATATATTTTAGAAATAGAAAAGTGTATTACTCAACTTAGCAATTAGAGTTTTAGAGTTCAATAGTTAAACAGTTCAATAGTTAAATGCTACTTTCTTAACTCTTTAACTCCTCTAACTCTTTAACTTTAAAACTTAAAGAAATGGACAAGAAAATCGTTTGCAATGTCATGGTTGGGACTGAGTATTTTACACTCTATCCTGCGACAGAATTGGATGAGGAAGTTGTTCGTAAAGCTGCTAATTTGATTAATGATAAAATGCAACATTATCAACAGAAAAACGGTATTAAAAGTACACAAAGACTTCTGGCATTAGCTGCATTAGACTATGTAATGAGTAATCTAAAATCTGATTTACTTTATGAGGATTTCCAAGATTCCGTATCTGAGAAACTCACGGGATTAGAAAAAATAGTAGATTCAGTTATAGAAACGCAATTCTAAATTCGTCATACCAATAATTTAATCGTTATTATACATCATTTTTAAATTTAATATCCTTACTTAAAATAATTTAAAATTTTGTATTATCTCTTTAAACGATTACTCTTGTATTAAAGAAAGTATTGAGTAAAACCAATGATTTCGTTTTGCTTAATTTTGAATTTTATTGAGACATTTGAATAAAAATAAGCTCATTTTTGTTTATTAAATACATGATTATAAGCTGTTTAAAATTCAAATCATTAATATTTCAAATAATAAAAACTTCTAATTAAGAACCTTCTTTTCAATCGGCATCTGTCTGTTTTAGTCCCATTTTTCACTCGATTTTGCATAAAAATCCATCGAAATTCTATGTAACAATAATTTCTGAATGGATGTAAAATCAACTAAAACGATATTAGAAATGCTATATCCCATCATTGCCGCAGTGGTTTCCCTGATAGCAGGGCTGTTCGTAGGTAAAGCCATATTTGCCAAAGAAACTAAAAAAATAGAAGACGAAGCAACTGCCAAAGCTGCCGATATTGTCAAAACTGCTGAACTTCAAGCGGAAAATATTAAGAAAGATAGAGTCTTGGAAGCCAAAGAAAAATTCTTGAAACTACGTTCAGAATTTGAAGATGATTCGAATAGAAAGAAACAAATTTTAGTTCAAAATGAACAAAAATTGAAAGAACGTGAACGTCAGATTCAACAGTCGATGGATGAGGCTAAAAAGTCTATGGATCAAGCCAAACAATCGGTTGAGCAAGTAAAAAAGATGGAAATGGACGTAATGTCTCAACGTCAATCCCTGACTTCAAAAGAAGAAAACCTAAGAAGAAAAACCGAAGAAGCCGAGAAAAAACAAGCCGAAGCCGACGAAATGTTTGCCTCGCAAGTGGCTCAATTAGAGAAAATTGCGGGTTTAACTGCCATTGAAGCTCGTCAACAATTGATACAAGCCATGACGGCCGAAGCTGAAACAAAGGCATCATCCATGATAAAAACGGCTATCGAAGAAGCAAAATTAACGGCAACTAAGGAAGCTAAAAAAGTAGTTATTGAAACGATTCAAAGAACTGCTGCTGAGAATGCCATTGAAAACTGTGTGTCGGTTTTCAACATCGAATCGGACGATGTGAAAGGTAAAATTATTGGTCGTGAAGGTCGTAATATTCGTGCTTTGGAAGCTGCAACGGGCGTTGAATTTATCGTAGATGATACACCTGAAGCGATTATTATTTCTGGTTTCGACCCTGTTCGTCGTGAAATTGCTCGTTTATCGCTCCACCGTTTGGTGCAAGATGGACGTATTCACCCTGCTCGTATTGAGGAAGTTGTAGCAAAAACGAAGAAAAATATTGATGATGAAATCATTGAAATTGGCGAGAGAACGGTAATTGATTTAGGCATTCACGGACTGCATCCAGAGTTGATTAAAATGGTTGGTCGTATGCGTTTCCGTTCTTCTTACGGACAAAATCTTTTGCAACATTCACGTGAAGTAGCAAAACTTTGTGCTACGATGGCGGCTGAATTGGGACTAAATGCCAAAGCGGCGAAACGGGCTGGCTTACTCCATGATATTGGGAAAGTTTGGCACGAAGAAGCAGAATTGCCCCATGCAATTTTGGGGATGCAATTGGCAGAAAAATATAAAGAAAATGCTGAGATTTGCAACGCCATTGGCGCTCACCACGATGAGATAGAAATGACATCGATGATTTCCCCAATTATTCAGGTTTGCGATGCTATTTCGGGTTCACGCCCAGGAGCGAGACGTGAAATGATGGAATCTTACATGAGACGTTTGAAGGAGTTAGAAGAATTGGCGGTAAGTTTTCAAGGTGTTCAGAAATGTTATGCCATCCAAGCGGGTCGTGAATTACGGGTTTTGGTGGATGCCGAGAACGTTTCGGATGAAAAAGCAAGTTCATTATCATTCGATATTTCTCAGAAAATTGAGAAAGAAATGCAGTACCCAGGACAAATAAAAGTAACCGTAATTCGTGAAATGAGAGCGGTGAATTATGCGAAATAGGTTTTATAGAGATTAGAGAATATAAAAAAATGCTTCTGAATTTATTTTCAGAAGCATTTTTTATTGAATCATTAAATTACAACCCCGAATATCCGAATTGTCAAATCTTCCCAATATTCGAAATTGCTGACAATTTGACGATTTATTTTCATCATTTTTCTCTGAACTCTGTTCTATATTCTCAGTTATCCAACTTCCCAAATCCTTCGTTTCAATAAAAGAACAAGAATCCACGTTGGCGAGGTCAATGACGTTGATGCCCCCAGAACGTGAATTAGAAATATAATGAAATGGGTCGTTGACATCTCTCAACATTATTTTCATAGAAACAGGTAATTCAAAAATCCCTTCGCCCTTAGAATATCCTTGCGAAAGTAGTTCGGTCATGCCGTATTCCGAATGAATATTTTCTACGTGAAATGCACTCGTTAGAATCTCGTGTACTTCCTCTCGAAGCAATTCTTTTCGGCGCCCTTTCATGCCACCAGTTTCCATTACGATTAGATTATCAATGTCTTGCAAGAATGATAAATCAACAGGAGCGCCTGCCGTTCCTGATTCTGCAAAATCTAACAAACCGAAGGTTACGCCGATGAGGAGGGTTTTAGGGATTGAGATTTTCCCCTTTCCTTCTGTCTCCTGTTTCCTGTCTCCTTTCAACGCTTTTGCTAATGCCTCATAATCATCTAAATAAAATCCAGAATTTGCTGAACCGCTTTTTTTGATAAAATGCTCAACCATGTAAACTAAGGAAGAATTTGTCCGTTCGAGATAGGAGGGAAGCAAGGCAAGTATTTGAAAATCAGCTAATTTTCCGTAAAATTTCTCAAAAATTTGTTCCGCAATTTCCACATAAAAATCAGGGTCTTGCACGTGATGTTGTGAAGTATTTTTTCCCGTTGTGCCGCTACTTTCAAAAGTAATTAGAGTCCTATCTTCGCCCGTAATTACGGTTTGAGTTTTGAAAAATTCAATCGGTAAAAATGGAATTTGTTCAATTGAATTGATTGAATCTACTTGAATATGAAGGCATTCTACGTATCTTTTATAAACTAAATTATTACCAGCCTGGTATCTAAAAATTTCCAAAGCCAAAGAATCAAATTCTTCGGGCGTTAATTGTAAAACTTTTTGTTTGAGTATTTGTGCTTGTTGCATGAAGATTTTGAAAATATTGGTACAAAATTACGCCAAATCATTAACTTTACGGGTGTTTAAAACAACAACCTATCTTCCAGTTTCGTTTAATGTTTATGAAAAATAAGATTTTACTTATCGCCTTTGTTTCTTTTCTGGTTTCTTCATGCGTGGGAGAACCAAACTATAGTTTTGTCCCTGAAATCGGTTTCCATAATATCCAAGTTATTACCACCTCTTCGCCCGATATTTTGGGTAATATCTCCAAGCGAGATTCTGTCGTAATTTCCATAGATTTTAAAGATGGTGATGGCGATTTAGGCTTTTCAGAAGCCGATTATCAGGCTCTTGTAAGAAAAACGGGCGATAGTGTCAAAACCATTGATGTAAATATTTTTGTGGCAAAAAATGGCAAATTCACAAAGAGTAATCCAGCCGAAAAAATTGGAGGAAATTTGAAGGGTTTTCGATTTAAACAAGGTACAAAAGCGGGGGCAATTGAAGGCGTAATTGATTATTCTACCAGTTTTGGCTATTCAAATTTTGATAAAATTCCAGGCCTCACTGGTAAATCTGATACGGTAAAATTTACGGTACAAATCATGGATAGAGCCTTGAATAAAAGTAATATTACGGAAACTGTACCGATTGTACTTTTTAAAAAGTGAAAGATTAGATATAAGGTTTGAAGGATAATACAAATATTTTGCTGCGATTCTTGGTTTAAAGTAATAGAAATGAACAGAATAAGTAGGACAGTTTACAAAACGGTCCTACTCCTACCTATTCACCATAACTCGAACTGCTGAGTTTTCACTTTATTCATTTGTGTAAATTACTCAGACAATGATAAATCTCGAAAGTATATTTTTAATTTTGAGGAAATTATATGATATTTTCCAACAAATTCAAATCAACCACTAAGTCCTCCCCACAATTCACCCCAAAATCAAATCCTTCCAGCGATTCTATCACTTTCACATTTTCCATGAGTTTTCCCGTAAAATGAAGTGTAATTGATTCGGCATTTTTGCGAGTTGAAACGATTAAAGGATGCACCTCACCGTCCAATAATTTCACAATATCCTCCGCAAATTCCTTGAACATCAAATTGATGGGTAATTGATGATATTGACCATCCAACGTAACAAAAATGGGAATGGGTAAATACTCCGTTGAAGCTGCCAATTTCCCAAAAGCCTTGCGAGCCTTTACAAAACTGTCTTCTTGATTTTCAAGTAAATATCCGCCAAAAATGACTGCTACTTTTTTGCGGTTTGGCAACTCTGCCACACGCTTTGTAATGGCCAAATCCAATTTATCTAACAGTTTTTGAAACTTAAACGTATTCTTGCTCGCCCGAATACGCTCACGGATAGACTGGCGAATAAAATATGTAATGGCATCCGTTACATTCATGCCAATTTCAGCCATTTGCTTGAAAATTAGCGAAGTAGGAGACATTCCTGGAATTGTATTTGGGTCATGCAAAATCACTCGTCCATCGGGCGTTAAAAATCCGTCAATGCGAGTACAAACCCCAAATTTCAAGGCATCAAAAGTGGCTTTTACATCGTGTTGAATCTGCTGATTATTTTCCAAAGAAGTATCCACCGGAATTTTCTTACGAGTAGCCGATGATTGATATTTTGCTTTAAAATCAAATACCTCAACATTAGCAATAATTTCGGTAGGAGGGAGTGCAACCGACTCACAATCAGGTGTTTGAATAACACCACAACTAAATTCCTGTCCTTTCACAAAGTCCTCAATCAAGACAGCATCTTCCGAATTCATGGAAATTAATTGGATAACTTTATGCGCTTCGTCAAGACTTTTATCTAATTTTTCTAATAATTCCGATGGATGATAAATCACCTCATTATTCATTGAAACGGGCAAGCCAATCCCTTCATCAAGATTTGCCATGCGTTGCACAAATTCATGTTTATCAACGCTATTCCATTCATTTTCAGATACTTCTCTAATAAAAAGACATTGTTTAACGGCCTTTTCAAAATCTTCAACCGAATCTTTTTTCACAAAAGAAACGCCAATCGAAGAACCCTGATGGGGTGCTTTTACGACAAACGGCAATCCAACTTTTTCTTTTATTTCTTCAAAAACTTTCACCGAATCATTGGCTTCAAAATAAGCACGAGTCAAAGTGGTTGTTTTTTTATCCAAACCAACGGCAAGTTTTATTAAGTCATTCTGCGCAATTTTATCAATCCCAATCGACGAACCCATCAAACTTGGGCCCGAATACGGAATTCCGTACCATTCCAAAAGTCCTTGAATACTGCCATCTTCACAGGATGGCCCGTGCATGGCAATAAAAGCAAACTTAAAGTGTTCAGAAAATTTGTCGGGAGAAATCTTTGTACCAATCGTTGAAATCATCGTAAGTAATTCATCGTCAGACATTTGCCCTAACGATTCTGAATAAATACGGTAATCACCTTGATAAGATCTGGGAGGATAAAAATCTCGAATGGAAACAGCGTACACCAATTCGGGATTTAGTAAAATGAAGTTCCCACAGCCGTCTACAAATACTGGAATAGGTTCAAAAAGAGACTTATCGATGTTCTCCATTGCGGTTTTGCCACCTGCAAAACTAATTTCACGTTCACGGGCGGGACCGCCAAAAAATATGCCTATTTTCATTAAAATTATTATTCGTTATCAATTGACATTAGTAGCTTCAACCTTCAAAATCTCTGGAACCTCACGGCGAATTGTATCCTCAATACCACCCTTGAAAGTCATTGCCGACATTGAACAAGAGCCACACGCACCCACTAATTCCAAACGTAAAGTGTTTTCCTTCGTAATTTCAAGGACACGCACGTTTCCTCCATCCGCTATCAAATATGGACGAATTTTATCCAAAGCTATTTCTATTTTCCCTTGAAGAGGATGCTCAAATATTGCTTCCATGATGTTTTCAGACGGTTTTAAATTTATTCAAAGATAATTGGTTTTGTTGGGTTTTAGGTCAATTCGTATCACAAAGTTTCACGGAGTTCTGTATAGCGTTTCACCAATTTTTTTAAAATTTCAATGTAATTCTGTGTCAAATACCACCGATTCTGCTGCTTTTAGAAAATTGAGTAGCACAGGATTTGTATCATTTTTTCGCCAAGCTATCGAAAGATGCGTTCGCTCTGGAATATCGGTTAATTCAATGAATTTTACCCGCATTGCCGAACTGAATTTATACGAAATGGGCATTAAAGAAACACCCAAATTATGCTCAACCAAACGTAAAATAGTAGCACCAAAATTTGATTCATGCGATATATTGGGCGTAAAACCTTCATGTTCACACATCCGTATCAGCAAATCGTAGTAGGCAGAACCCGCATAGCGTGGAGGTAACACAAATGGTTCGTATTTCACTTGGGCTAAACTGGTAAAATTTTCTTGCGAAATCCAATGATTTTCGGGTAAAACTAAGGCAAAAGATTCTTCAAAAATTACCTTTGATACGATATTTTTATGGGCAAAAGGCTCTCTAATGAAACCTACATCTAATTGATAATTTTTTAAATTTCCGAATAAATCATCTTCTAAAACCTCGGATAATTTTGCTTTAATCTGAGGAAAATGTAATCGTAAATTTGTTAAAATTGGCGGAATTACGGAATAAATGGCCGAGCCAGGATGTCCAATTTTAATTTCCCCTTCTTCCCCTTTGTGGATTAATTGCGTCCTTTTAGTGATATGCTCTACTTGCGAAAGTAATTGAGTCGCTTCTCCCTGTAAATATTCACCCGCTGGAGTCAATTTTACATTTCGTTTATCTCTTTCAAAAAGTAGAACCCCCAAATTCTCTTCTAATTGCTGAATTTGCCTACTCAATGCGGGTTGTGCAATAAATAATTTTTCGGCGGCTCTCGAAAAATGTAATTCAGAAGCAACGCCTAAGAAATATTGTAATTGTCGAAATTCCATTTAATGTGATTTTAGTATTAATTCATGCAAATTAAGTATTTTTTATTATAATTATAAATTCATTCTTTTGTGGTAATATGAGACAAAACCTACAAATAAGAAAGGCCACCATTGAGGATACTGACCTGCTTCAAACAATTGGGGCGAAAACTTTTATTGAAACGTATGGGGATCAAAATACGCCCGAAAATTTAAAGAAATATCTGGAAGAAAAATTCAATAAAAAGCAAATTTCAGATGAATTCCAGACTCCCAAAACGATATTTTTGCTCGTTGAATTGGAGAATGAAATAATTGGATACGCAAAAATGCGGGTTAACTTAGTAGAAAATCCTGATATGATGTCTTTGGAAATAGAAAGAATTTATATCAGCAAGATTTATCACGGACAGAAATACGGTGCAGAATTAATGCAAAAATGTATTGAGGTAGCGCTTGAAAATAATTATGAAAGCCTTTGGCTGGGCGTGTGGGAACACAATCCCAAGGCAATTAAATTTTATCAAAAATGGGGTTTTGAGGTATTTGGAACGCATATTTTCCACTTAGGTGATGATGCTCAAACCGATTTTTTGATGAAAAAGACATTTACACAACTTGTGTGAATTTTTAGAAAAGGTTAATTCATAAAGTCCCTGCCGATGGCGGGGATTTTTGTTTTGCAACCACATCGTTATGATAGATTACTTAAGAGAATTATTGGCGTAGGGATGAATAACATTTGTCCAAATAAAAAAAGCCCGAAGGCTACGAACCTGCGGGCTAAACTATTTGATAATCAATTGTTTGAATTAAATTATTCAACTTTTTTTTCTATTAAACCAGCTTTAGTAGCCGCTTTAATAATCATAAACACAACAAATGCAATAATGAGGAACTCAATAACTGTTTGAATAAAATTGCCATACATTACATTGGCAGTTCCTACCGTAACGGCTAATTTTTTGAAATCTACGCCTCCCATGAAAATACCAATAATTGGCATAATAATATCACCAACTAACGACGCAGTAATTTTTCCAAATGCACCACCGATAATTACACCAATAGCCAAATCAAGGACATTGCCTTGGGCGATAAACGCTTTGAATTCTTTTAACATTTGTTTAGTTTGGGGTTTTGATGAAACAGTTTATAAATAAGGATTACTATTTTAAAACGTATAAAGAAAGCCAAGACCTAAATTATGAGCGGTTTGAATATTTGGGCTTTGGTTATCGTAATAAAGCACAATTAAATCAGCCGTAAAGCTAAAATATTTGTTGATTTTTGCTGCCAATTTTGCATCTATACGATTATCAATATGGTCAATTCTGCTGGCATTAAAAAATACTTGATAACGCAGTTTTAAATTTACATTTTTTGCAATATCTCTATCATAATTAGCTACAATTTGCATAATTCCTACTTCACTCAATACCGACTGACCAACTGGAACGCCATAGGCAGTCAATAATTTACCACCCACATCTTTTAGTCTAACCGCATCATCGCCCACAATGGTTTGGCGTAAAGCACCTGGAGCGAACACTACGTTAAAAAATGGTTTGGGTTTCCATTCAAAACCAACATATTCAGTTAAAAAAGCGGGAGCAAAGAGGTTGGAAATTAATAAGTTTGAACCATCTGGATTTGCTCCGTATTTATAACCTTGAGCAAACTGAGTTTGGAGGTTTAATCCCCCCACCAACGACCACGTTTTTGAAAGTTTATGTCCCACTTTGGTATCAAAGAAAATACGGTCAATGCCTTTCTTTTGTCCATTTCCTCCTTGCCCAAAAGTATTAATAAAACCGTATTGTAACTGTAAATCATTCACCCACGTAGTTTTATCTTTGGCATATTCACCTTTTGAATTAAAAAAAATGTTTAGTCCAATTGTATTTTGCCCACCCGCCGTATAATCGTTGTTGATACCTGCTTCATTGACTGTAAAGCCAAATTGAGTTTTCTTAACCCAATAAGATGTATCTTTTTTAACTTCTTGAGCGTAAAGATTTGACGTAAAAAACAATAATAGGGCAATAAATAAGGAAATTTGCTTTTTCATAAACAGCTATTTTAAGTTTTGTAAGGTACAATTATAAACTGACGGACATGGTTGTGCCTTACATTGATTTTAAAATTGAATGTCCGCCGAATGACGAAGAAATTTTAATGTGTGAATGATATTTTGAGTATTTGAATACACTCGAAAATTGTAAAGAAGTAATAATTCTTATTTTATTTTTGAGTTACTATGGGTTGATACGGAGATAATCTGGAAAAGTAACGATTAATACTATTTTTCAAAAAAATACGCTTAAATGTAAAACTATCAATTTATGATAAAAATAAAGCTATTTAAAATTATCTAATTAAAAACTTCAACTTGCTTATTTTGTAGCGTACTTAATGGGAATATGGTTTGAGAATCGCCCGTTGAGAGGGTAATTGACGTAATATCCATGGTTAAAATTTCACCTTTCACGCCGTCAATAGCAATCACTTGACCTTCTTTAAATTTATTTTTAGAGTAAAAACTCGACAAAATATTCGATAAAACATCTCTCGAAGCCATGCCATATCCAACGGCAAAAGCGAAAATTACCCCACCGATTATTAGGTTAAAACTTGATTCTAACAAACTCGTTTCAATGCCTGCTTGTTTCAAGGCGGCAATTACCACGATGATTAAGAAAAATGAGAAAACGATACTGCCTAATAATTTTCCAGAATCAATTTTTAATGATTTACAGATATTTACAACCGCATTTTTCATCGCATCTGCAATCATAATTCCCACAAAGATCATAATGGCAGCCACAATCAATTTCGGAATCAGATTGACCAAGGATGTAACCATATCAGTCAAGGCTTTCATGCCTAAAATGGCGGTTGAAAGGGTGGCAAATATGAGAAGTATGTAGTAATAAAGAACGGTAGGAATAAAAGTGCTAAACTTGATTTCACCCATTTTTTTGATAATGTCAATTTCGTTGAGTTTATCCCCCAATTTATCCACACCGGCTTTTTCCAGACCTTTTTGAAGAATTTTTCTGATTAATTTGGTCACAAAAATACCAACCACTAATACGATGACGGCAGGGACGAAATTTGAAATAAATCCCGTAAGTTGTTCTAATAATTTTCGGAAAGTATCAATCAGAATATCTTGAATATTTGGCATGACTTAATGTTGAAATTTAATAGTTTGGTTAATTAAAATGGTTAATGTTACAACTTCTCATTTTCATTTCCGTTTGAAAATGAAGCAGTTAGGGCATTTATAAAATTGCCAACAAACAATTCAATGATGGTGGAAGTATTCCGAATGGTATCAATTTCAGAAACCAAGGCCTTTTTTAAATGTTCAGGCACTTTTCCATTGGGTTCAAGGAGTTTAAATGGATTTTCTTTTTCTGCCATATTTTTAGTGCTAAGTTAATATCGGAAAATATCATGCCGATATATGTTAAATCTCACGTTATTGCTTGTGTCTTTACAGACAATTGAAGTTTTCTGTGAAGACACAGACAACAACCATTCAAAATCTAATCATTCCAAAAGATCCAACTTGCGGTTTTTGCAATGATTACACCCCAGAACAATACGCCTTCCAGATAAATCTTGCGCAGTTTTTCTTTTGCCCGTAATAATCTCATTTTTACGGCACTTTCCGAAATATCTAATGAATCTGAAATCTCCTTGATGCTCAAATCGTCCTGATATTTCATCATCAGAATTGACTTCTCTTCGGGCAATATTTGCTTCATAGCTTTGTTCAATTTCTGAGCTTCGAGTTCAGCCATTTCCGAATCGTCATCATCGTCTGGCACATCAAAATTTTCCTCTAAACCAACTTCTGAATATTTTTTAGAGATACGAGTTTGGTCAATACAATAATTGTAAGTAATTGAATATAACCAAGTTGAGAATTTGGCAGTCTCTTTGTAGGAAGAAAGATTGAGGACTAATTTCAAAAATATATCATGCGTAAAATCTTCCGCTTTAGCATCATCTTTCACGAACGACAAGCACTTTCGATATACTTTATCGGAGTAGCGGTCATAAAGTTGCTCGAAATATAGATTTTTTTGTGTTTCTATAAAAAGAGCCACTAATTGCTCATCGGTAAGTTTTTTTACGTTCATAATTTATCTGCAACAGCGAATACAAACCAAAAATAACAAAAATATTTTATTTAGCCCTATCTTTACAAGCAATAAAATCACTAAATGTGCTTATGCTTAGCGCTTTAGATACTATTTCTTATCAATTAACCGTTCAATAATTAAAATTATCTCCATGAAAATATCAGTTCTATTGATTTGCGTCTATCTGTTAAGTAACTGTAAAAGCCATAAAAAACTGGTTGAAAAAAATAACGAAAATGTGGTACAAACGATTCAGCAACAAGTTTTTGAATTGGAACTGACACGCTGTTATGGAACTTGTCCAGCCTATAAAGTAGTAGTTTTAGAGAATGATAGTCTTGTCTATGAAGGATTAAAGTATGTAGCAAAGGAAGGAAAAATAACTAAAAAATTGCCTAAAGGTACTGTTAGTCAATTAGTTGAAAAATTTAGACAAGCTGATTTTTTTAAATTTGAAAATCAGTATACTTCAAATATGTCAGATTTTCCAACGACTTATATTTCGTTTACGGATAAGGGAGTTACCAAGAAAATTATGGATTATTATAAAGCACCAGAGCGTTTGAAACAATTGGAAATTCTCATTAGTAATTTGGTGCAAGATGAGGTAGAAATGAAAAATTAGGCGTAAAATTTAGCATTATTCTTGTATATTTAATAACTTTATTGGTATAAAAATCTAATAAAATCTTAATCTGAAACTTGATGTAAAAGCATTAAATATCCAGTAATTTTGTAAGCAATGAGCGGAATGATTCCAAAATATTATAAACGTAGTAGAGCAAAAGATTCTCTTGTAGGGAATCTTTTCTCTTTTCTAAACAATTTTATGAATACCAAACAGACACCCGAAGAAAAGCGTCGTCTTGAAAAAGTGATAAATAAGTCGTACGATGTAATTGAAAAATCGGATTATATTAGCCGAGATTTGAGCTGGCTAAAATTTGATGAGAGAGTCCTCGACCAAGCCCGTGATACTCGTCGAAATATTTTTGATAGGCTCAAGTTTTTAGCGATTACGGCTTCTAATTTGGATGAATTTTTTACGATTCGAGTTGGCTCTTTGTACAACTATATTGATTTTGGCAAAGAACGTACAGATTATTCTGGGTTAAGAGAAATTCCTTTCAAAAAAACCTTAATGGCTGCTACACAGGCATTTGTGGAAGAAAAGCAAAGGCTTTATCGTGAAGAGTTAGTACCTGAATTTGCAGAAAATGGTTTCAGAATTGTGAATATTTCTGATTTGAATGATGAAGAAACCGAACAAATTATAGATTATTTCAGTCTGACCATTTACCCGATGCTTACGCCTATGGTTTTTGATCATACGCACTCTTTCCCAAGTTTATTAGCCAAAACGTTGATATTTGGGGTGGTTACAAGAAGCGAAAATGAACGGAGCGAACTTGGCAAAAGCGAAAATCGTAAAATTAGTTTTGTTCAAATACCGCAGAACCTAAAACGCTTTCATATTATTGAAAGAGAAGACGAAACCCTTTTTGTTCCGATTGAGGAAATTATCCGTCACGAAATCTGGAAATTATATAAAAATGTAGAAATTGAAGCCGTTTCTTTATTTAGACTTACCAGAAATGGCGATTTTGATGTGGTTGAACACGAAGATTCGGAAACCGATTTTATTGATGAAATCAGAAAAAAGATTAAAGACCGTCGTTTGGGAAGAGTTACACGGGTAGAAATCGAATCGGGTTGTTCGGAATGGATGTTAGAAATGATGTTGAAACGTTGGAAAATTGACAAAAATGGAATTTTTCACAGCGAAAATTTATTAGATTTTACGGCATTTTGGCAAATTATTAAGCATCCAGAATTTAAATCGAAACAACCCGTTCAAAAATCATCGGTGCCAGCTTTGGGGTTAAACAGCCAAACGCCCGAAAATATTTTTGAAGCCATGAATGAGGGAGATATTCTTTTGCATCATCCTTATAATAATTTTGAGCCTGTTTTGCAACTGTTGGAACAAGCCGCCGAAGACCCGCAAGTGTTGGCTATCAAGATTACGCTTTACAGAATTTCTAAAAATTCTCGGATTGCGGATGCGCTACTTCATGCGGCTGAAAATGGAAAACACGTCTCGGTTTTGTTTGAGGTAAAAGCTCGTTTTGATGAAGAAAATAACATCCGTGAAGCCCAACGTTTATCAAAAGCCGGCTGCTTTGTTATTTATGGAATTCCTGGCTTGAAAACCCACACAAAATTACTGCAAGTTATTAGAAATGAGGGGGACAGAGTAAAAAGTTACGCCCATTTATCATCTGGAAATTATAATGAAGATACCGCAAAACTTTATACTGACATCGGACTTTTGACGACTGATGAAGTTTTAACCAGAGATATTTCTGAGTTTTTTAATGTTATTACGGGCCATTCACAACCTCATTCTTACGAGCGTTTAATCACCGCTCCGAGAGATATGCGGAAGCGTTTGGTGGAGATGATTCGGAATGAAGCGGATAACGCACGTGCAGGTTTGTCAAGTGGTATATGTCTAAAAATCAATTCGTTACAAGATAAAATTACGATTGACGAATTGTATAAAGCCTCACAAGTAGGCGTACCCGTAAAGTTGATTGTGCGAGGAATTTGTTGTTTACGACCGCAACGGAAAGGCCTTTCCGACAATATTACGGTTCGGTCAATTGTGGGAGATTTCTTGGAACATACCCGAATTTATTACTTCCATAACGATAACGACCCGAAAGTTTACGGTGGTTCGGCCGATATTATGGTTCGTAGTTTTGACCGCCGGATTGAATCGCTTTTTGAAATATATGCTGAAAACGTAAAACAACAGGCAATTCATATTTTGGATTGGAATTTGAAGGATAATATCAATTCTTATGAGATGCAGGAAGATGGTTCATATAAACATTGTGAATCGCCCGTTGAGTGTGGTATGGAACCTTTCGATATTCAGAAAAAGTTTTTTAAAGTGACCTTGAAAGAGGTGATGAAAGCAAAATTATTTGAGCAAGAAGAGGAGATTTTAGCGGTTGAGGAGGCTTAGAAAAAATAGACCACAGATAATAGAGATTTTACAGATTTGATTTGCACGGATAAACTTAAAAAATCTGACTGTGCTTTTAGGTTTGTGCTGTTGAATTTTTCCAAGAAAAAAGTAATTTCAAATAATTTCTCAAAGTGAGAAAACCATCCCCTCAGAAGTACCTTAATGTACTGTGCTGGGTTAAAGACCCAAGGGACGATTCAAGGCTCTGAGGG
>NZ_CBABQS010000020.1:0-64415 GCF_964672035.1 Arcicella sp. | reverse complement strand
ATTTTAGGAATCAATGGCTTTGACCAAGACGGAATTAGTGATTCAGATTATGAAGTGGTACAGGTAAAAAAGGCGATGATGAAGGCTTCTAAACAATTAATTACGCCCATAATTTCAGAAAAATTAAATTCTACTTTACGTTTACAAGTTTGTTCACTGGATAAAGTGGATTATTTAATTACTGAACTTTCGCCTACCCATCAAATTTTAGAATCCTATCAATCAAAAGTTGGGTATATTCTTTGATTCTGAAATTCATTTGAAAATGATTTGACAAAAATTGGTTAATTTTGAT
Organism: Arcicella sp.; assembly: GCF_964672035.1. Taxonomy (NCBI): domain Bacteria; kingdom Pseudomonadati; phylum Bacteroidota; class Cytophagia; order Cytophagales; family Flectobacillaceae; genus Arcicella; species Arcicella sp. The sequence continues at coordinate 64,120 of NZ_CBABQS010000020.1, read as the reverse complement.
AATACATTAAGTAAACGTTTAGGATTATATTTTTCCTAACTGTTAATTATCAACTGTTAATTAAAAAAATGTCCGTCCAAATTTCTCCAATTTCCGAAACTCTTCCTGCATTTTTGAATGCCAATCCATACACAAAAATTCAAGTAATTGTTGATGAAAATACCTTCAAATATTGTTATCCAACGATTAAGCCATTCTTAGGAAAACACAATTTAGTAAAAATTAAATCGGGTGAATCCGAAAAGAATTTAGACACTTGTCAGAAGATTTGGCAAGCCATGACCGATCATGAATTAGACCGTCATAGCTTAGTCATTGATTTAGGTGGAGGAGTCATCGGTGATATGGGAGGTTTTTGTGCTTCAACTTATAAAAGAGGCGTTGATTTTATCCAAATTCCAACCACCTTGCTTTCGCAGGTAGATGCCAGCGTAGGAGGGAAGTTAGGTATTGATTTTCAGGGATTTAAAAACCATATTGGCGTCTTTCATATTCCAAATACGGTATTAATTGATGCTGATTTTTTGAAGACTTTATCGTACAGCGAATTACGTTCTGGTTTTGCCGAAATAATTAAACATTGCTTAATTATGGACGGTAAAAAGTGGGAGGAAATCCGTAGAAAAGACTTTGAAGAACAAAACTTTACTGATTTAATTGCTCACTCAGTAGCCATAAAACAGCAAATTGTAGCGGAAGACCCCACAGAAAAAGGTCTTAGAAAAATACTAAATTTTGGACATACTTTGGGTCACGCCATTGAGACTTATTTCTTAGGAAAACCAAAACTCCATTTACTTCACGGAGAAGCCATAGCGGCTGGAATGATTTGCGAAGCCTTCATTTCTTTCAAACGTGGTATGATTGACCAAAAAACATTGGAGAATATCGAAGAATTCATTTTTTCAGTTTATGGAAAAGCCACCATCAAAGATTCTGACATTGAACTAATCATTGCTTTGACTTCACAAGACAAGAAAAATAAAGGAAAAGAAGTGAGATTTTCATTGTTGGAAGAAGCAGGAAAATGTGGATATGATATTTCGGTGTCGAAGATGGAGATGAAAAAGGCACTTGAATATTATCAATAGGAAGAAAGGTAAAAAGGAGGAATAGAGACAGTAAATCCATTCCTCCATTCCTCCTCAGTTTACTCTATCACCTTCGGAACTCTAAAATATTCGCCATCTTGCTTCGGAGCATTTTTTAAACCTTGTTCACGGCTGATGTTTGGAATGACTTTATCTTCACGCAAAGCGTTGATTTCCAGGCTCATGTGTGTCAGTGGCTTTATATTATCGGTATTAATTTCGTTTAATTCTTCCATCCAAGTCAATACTGAATTCAGCGAATCCATCATTTCTCTCTCGGCAGATTCGGGCAACTCTAAACGGGAGAGATGCGCTATTTTTTGTAGTGATTCTTTGTCTATGTTCATTTTTTCGATTTTTGATTCGGCCGACGTTTCGGTTCGATTTTCGGTTAAACCAAACCGAAGCGTAGGTCGCACCAAATATCGAAAACCAAGCATCGAAATTTACTCCCTATTCCTCAGTTTCTTATCATCCATATTTTTGTTCAAAAACTCATTAATTTTTTCAATATCAATCGAGCGATTAATTTCACCGAATGTATTGATGGAAATATCGAAACCTTCAAGGTCTTTGTGGACTTTGGGAAGTTCTTCTTTTTTAACTTCTTTTTTCTTAGCCATAGTTTTATTATTTATAATATCTCAGGCAATTCTGCCAAAGCCTTTTCTAATCTCAAATTAACTTCATCTTTACCCATAAGTTCCATCGAAAGCATCAAATCTGGTCCTGTTCCCGTTCCCATGATAGCGATTCTTAGCATCTGCATCATTTTGCCCATTTTTATGCCTAACTTTTCCAATTCATCACTTAAAGCGTGCTTGATTTCATCGGCAACAAAATTTTCAATATTTGGTAAAATATGCTTCAAAGCTGTGATGCCATTTTTCGCATCAACATTCCATTTTGAGGCAACAATTGCCACATCATAAGATGTTGGCGTTGTCAAAAGGCTTTGGGCTTCTTTGGCAATTTCTTGTGGAAACGTTACTCTTTCCTTGAATAGATGCGTTAATTTTATTGCCGTACCTAATTCATAATCAGGCAAATATGCTTTAGCCAACGCTTCATCCGAAGCTAATTTTAAATATTGCTGATTGTACCATTTTGCTTTATTTATGTCAAACTTTGCTCCTGATTTATTGATTTTTTCCAAAGAAAAGGCCGTAATTAAATCATCCATCGAAAACATTTCTTGCTCCGTTCCAGGATTCCACCCCAAGAAAGCTAAGAAGTTTACGAGTGCTTCTTTCAAATATCCCTCTTCTCTAAAACCAATGGCTTTTACACCGTCTGGCGTTGTCCAAGAGAGCGGGAAAATCGGAAATCCACCCGAATCTGCATCCCTTTTTGAGAGTTTTCCGTTGCCTTCTGGTTTCAATAAAAGGGGCAAATGGGCAAACTGAGGCATACTTTCCTCCCATCCAAAAGCACGATATAAGAGTACGTGCAAAGGGGCAGAAGGCAACCATTCTTCCCCACGAATAACGTGCGAAATCTCCATTAAATGGTCATCCACGGCATGAGCAAGGTGATACGTCGGCATTCCGTCCGACTTCATCAAAACCTTATCATCCACCGTTGAAGAATGTACCAAAACCCAATCACGGATAATATCTTTAAAACGAATTTCTTCTTTTGGTGGTACTTTAAAACGGATTACGAATGGAACACCCGCCTCAATTTTTGCTTTCGTTTCAGCTTCTGAAAGCGTCAAGGAATTATTTAATTTTGTTCTCGTTGCGGCATTATATTGGAAGGCTGAACCCTCACTTTCAAGTTTTTGACGTATCGCATCCAATTCTTCGGAAGTATCAAAAGCGTAGTATGCTTTCCCTGAATTGATTAATTGCATGGCATAATCCATGTACATTGCCTTACGTTCCGATTGGCGATAGGGGAAGTGTGGGCCACCAACGCCCACACCTTCGTCAATGGTAATGCCCACCCATGAGAGGGCTTCGATGATATATTCTTCGGCACCTTCTACAAACCGAGTTTGGTCTGTATCCTCGATGCGGAGCAACATTTTTCCGCCTAACTGTTTGGCTAATAGATAGTTATATAATGCTGTTCTGACCCCCCCAATGTGTAATCCGCCCGTTGGACTTGGTGCAAAACGTACTCTTACTGGTTTATTTGACATCTTAAATAATTTGTGATTTAGTGATTTGTGAATTGTGATTTTAGGAGAACAATTTTAACTCACACATCACAACTTAAAAATCACAACTATACTACTGCAATGCACGAAATTTCAACATTAACATCCTTTGGCAAACGAGCCACTTCAACGGTTTCTCTTGCGGGTGGATTTGTGGTAAAATATTCACCATAAACGCCATTAATTGCCACAAAATTATTCATGTCTTTTACGAAAATTGTGCATTTTACCACATTCTCGAAAGTCATGTTGGCGGCTTCCAAAATGGCTTGCATATTTTTCATTACCTGACGAGTTTCGTCTTCAATATTTGCTCCTGCCTCAACCAAAGCCAAAGCAATTTGCCCGGATACGTATAAAGTCCCGTTTGAAAGAACTGCTTGCGAATATGGACCAATAGCGGAGGGTGCTTTTTCAGTAAAAATGATTTGTTTCATCTTTTTTAGATTTGTTTTCTAATTTATTCTGCAAGTTACGAAATCAAGAGGGTTTTTATTAATTTATCAGTTTGTAATGGACTTAAAAATTAATTCAAACAAACTAATTTAATGCTTGTTTAATTATTATTGTAATCTAAATAAACAAAATGAAACTACGAGTATTCGACATATTCATAAAGACGCCCACTTGGATAACCGTTTTATTAGGCTTTATGCTACTAATTTGGCAGTATTTTCAGGGCACTTTATCCCAAAATATTCAAGTAATTTTCTTTGTTTCGTTGATACTTTTAACGGGCATTCCGCATGGTGCTTTAGACCATTTGATTCAAGAATCAACAGATAAAAAACTAAATAAGAAATATTATTTTTCTGGATTTATTATTAAATACGTCCTCATAATGGCTTTGTATGCCTTAACTTGGTTTTGGTTTTCTGGCCTGAGTTTGTTAATTTTTCTTATTATTTCAGCTTGGCATTTTGGTGAAACAGATTTAGAGAAAGTGCCCAAAAATGCTTTAATTTGGTCATTTACAAGGTTAATTTACGGGTTTTATATTTTAGGATTTATTCTTTTAACGCACATAAGTGAAGTTGAACCCATTGCAACTAAAATGGTAGGAAGTAATAATTTTGTTTTAATTTTTTGGAATTTTATTAACTTGAACGTCAAACAAATACTTTATCTATTGGGACTATCTTTCACCACAATTTTCATTGTTGCTCAATCAAAATATTTGATAGATTTTGATAAGATTAGAATTTTACGTCTTAGCCTAATCCTTGTTTTATCGGTCTGGCTACCTTTGTTGCCCGCCTTTGCGCTCTATTTTGGGGGTTGGCACGCCCTCTGTGCTTTTGATAATATTCACAATTATTTACGAAAAGATTATCCCACACTTTCGTTCAAGTTGGTATATTTAAAAACATTGCCTTTTACATTTTTGGCAATCGTATTCCTTTGTGCTTTCCTTTGGTACTGTAACATATACACTCAATTTTTTGACCCTTTCCCCATTCTATTCATTTTTATTTCTCTTATAACATTGCCTCACCTTATCATTGCTCATCAGATGAATAATGGCACGGAATAATTTTTTTTCATCTTTTTTAAAATAAATTGAACAAAAAGAATCAACATTAAGTTAAGTTAATTGAAATAGTTTAATTTCATATTTAAAAAGTCCATTAAAACCCAAACATTTACCATTATGAACACATTCAACATCCTCTTGAATGGTAATCTCCAAGCTGGTGATTACATCGGATTTACATTTTTCACAGGCTACATGTCTATGTTGGCAGCTTCAATCTTTTTCTTTGTTGAAAGAGGTGGCGTTTCGGACAAGTGGAAAACATCATTAACCATTTCTGGGTTGATTACTTTTATCGCCGCCGTTCACTACTTCTACATGAGAGGTATATGGTTAGAGACAGGAACATCCCCAACCCAATTCCGTTACATAGACTGGACTTTAACCGTTCCTCTGATGTGCGTTGAGTATTTCTTAATTTTGAAGCCAGCTGGTGCGAAAGGTGGAATGTTAGTGCGCTTATTAGCAGGTTCGATTTTGATGTTAGTTGCAGGCTACATTGGAGAAGCAGTTACTCCAGAAAGCAACGTGATGTGGGGAATTATCTCGACAGCCGGTTGGGCAGTGATCATCTATGAAATCTACTTGGGTGAGGCTTCTAAATTGGTAGCAACTTCAAACAACTCAGCGGTTGTTGAAGGTTACAAAGTGATGAGATGGTTTACATTAGTAGGCTGGGCAATCTATCCAATCGGATATTGCATGTTGCCAGGAAACATTCTTCATGGTTTAGTAGCAGGTGCTGACTTTACAAAAAGTTCACCAGTTGATTTAGCTTACAATATTGCCGATGCTATCAACAAGATTGGATTTGGTTTAGTGGTTTATACTATCGCTAAAAAAGCAACGGCGGCTGAACAAACTAAACTTGCGTAATCTTAATTACCAACCACAAGTAAAATTTCGAGTAAATAGTAAAGGCAGGGAATGGAACTCCCTGCCTTTTTCTATTGAACACAATTCGTAACATCCTCGAAAGAATTGTGAATTGTATTATCAACGTATAGCCTTTAAAAATCGTTTCCATTTTCGTTATTTATTTCTTGAATTACCTTCATTAGTACGATGAAAACAACGACACTTATTAGTAGGAATACCAAATATTTTCCACTAAAAAGTAATTCCAAACGATAGGAAGCATTGTGGAAAATGACAAAAATGCAGAATGTGAAGTAAAAAATACTCAGTAAAATGGAAGTGGTCTTGGTTTTCATTGGGAGATTTTTTAGGATTTATAAAACTTAAACAATTTCTATGGCTTAAAGTTTTGGCTTTAAAAAAATCGCTATCAATCATCAATAGAGGTTCCGTTTTTGAAACCCTTTTTCTAACTTTGTGAAATACATAAAACTTTCAAATGCTTCAAATCAACCATATCCACCACGTTGCCATCATTTGTTCTGATTATCAAAAATCAAAACATTTTTATACCGAAATCTTAGGGTTTAAAATTCAAAGCGAAGTTTATCGTGCTGAACGCCAATCCTATAAATTGGATTTATCGTTAAATGAACTTTATCAAATCGAATTGTTTTCATTCCCAAATCCTACCGCACGAGCTTCTCGTCCAGAGGCTTGTGGTTTGCGGCATTTAGCTTTTGAGGTAAATGATATTAATGAAACGAGGAATTGTTTATTGAGTCAAACTGTTGATTGTGAAGAGATTAGAATTGATGAATTTACGGAGAAAGCCTTCTTTTTTATTAATGACCCAGATAATTTACCAATTGAGTTTTATCAGAAGTAAATTGTTTGCCACTAAGCACCAATTTGTTTATGGGTGGAAATCATTCCATCACCATGGAATATTATTACGTGTATAATCGCAAAGAATTTAAAAGAATTACGTTGGATGATTTGTTTAAGAAAGGATACGACCAAAAAATTTTGATGATTGACGAAGAGAATTTTAGAAAACAAGAAGGGCTTAAACCTGCGGATAAATTAAGTGAAGAAGTAGGGTATTTCTTTGATAACCAGTGGTTTATCTTGAATGATAATTTCTTGCTTACTGAAAAAGGAATCAAATTTTTGTTTAATGTGTATGAAATAAAACCCTACGTTGCAGGAATTACGACTTTGGAAATTCCGTATCAACAATTGAAAGAAATCCTGAAATAAAAAAGAAATAAGCGGTAGTGTAATCATTTTGAAAGATTACACTACCGACTGTGTTGGTAAGCGGGAATTTAGGGTGAACAACTATTAATTTGCGATTTTAACACGTGAATGAAGGATTATAACTCGGATTCACTAAGTGCTTTCTGCTAAAAAAAGCGTTTTTTAGTAGAAAAAAATCTAATATTTATACCTAAGACATTCAGTAGAAGATATGCACCAAACGCTAAGAGACTGATAGCTAATATAGGAATGATGATATACATTTCTTAGAGATAAATTTATAATGCAAAGAAAACAACTTTTTTTAAAGAATTTTAGCGTAGAATTACCTAATTTACACTAAGAATATTAGCAAATAAATTATATTACCATTTGATAATTCTCAATCAGACAGTTAAGGATTGAACACTATACTTTCTTAAAAATTTGAGTGTCCGTTTTGAATAAAACCAGTAAAACGAATACATTCAGTTTGAAATTTATCTTTAATATTTTGTAAAAATTAATAAGCATGGAAATAATTACTTGGCAGGATTTTGAAAAAGTTGAACTTAGGGCAGGAACAATTATTGAGGTTAATGATTTTCCAAAAGCAAAAAAGCCAGCTTATCAGTTGAAAGTAGATTTGGGCGAAGAAATGGGTATTAAACAATCTTCCGCACAATTAACTAAACTTTATTCAAAAGAAGAACTTTTGGGCAGACAGATTTTATGCGTAACAAATTTTCCACCCAGACAAATTGCCAATTTTATTTCTGAAATCTTAGTAACAGGCTATATTTTACCAGAAGGTGAAGTTGTTTTATCATCTATTGAATGTGCCGTACCCAACGGTACAAGATTGGCGTAAAATTTCAGCATAAATTGTAACAATCTATTACTTAGTTAGTTATCTTTGCAGGAGATTTTAAACCTCAATTAAAATGAAACACAAACTGCTCTACACATTTTTCTTTTTTGTAATATTGACCACTACAACAGGCTTTGGTTTCTTGGAGTCTTCAACGATTATCCATGGACGTGAAAATCGTCAAATTAAAATTGATTCACTCAAAAATGCTTCCTACAATCTTCAATTTTCCAACCATCATTCTCTCGTAAAAAAAGAAGTTGAAAAACCTACAAGCGATCAAATTGCAAAATCTATTATCCAGTCGATTGTGAATTTGGTTAAAAATGTTACGCAAATCATAATTAATATTGTGGTTGAAGCGGGCAAGGTTATTTTAATGGCAATAATCAAGTTTTTTATTGGCTAAAACGCTTAATAACTCCTCTGTTTTTAGTTATAAAGCTTTCATAATCAAGATGGTGGCATGGAAATTGTAGTCTCTATTTGTTATGAGTCGTTTTGTCGTGTATCACGAAATAAGTTTCGTAAATTGGCGTTATTTCATGGGCAATAAGTTGTTAGTGTTGAGAAATACTTACTCTCTGAAACCAGTCAAAATTTATCATACACTAACATCACCGTTTTATGAAACTTCTATTTTCATATATATTGGTCATATACGTTACGTTCCCAATATTCGCTCAAAACCCCGAAGTTAAATTTGCTGGAGAACTTCGTAAAATAATGCTCGATGCTGATTTATCGACTAAAATTCGCTTAGATACACTCCCCCGAGAAAACCTTTTTGCTATCGGCGTAGTTGATAGTTTACAGGGAGAAATTTCCATTATCAATGGAAAAGCGCTTATCTCTTCGATAAAAGATACTTACATAAAAACGGATACTTCTTTGAATCATGGAGCGGCCATGTTGATATACGCTTATGTGAAAAATTGGAAAGTTATCACAATTGAACAAGATGTAAATGGTTTGGAAGAATTGGAATTATTAGTAAAAACATTGGCTTCTGAAAACGGAATTGATGCTTCCAGACCCTTCCCATTTATGGCAAAAACGTGGGTAAAAAATATGAGTTATCAGGTAATTGATTGGCAATCAGGCGTTTTACATACATCAGATACCCACAGTCAGTTTGCTCATGAATTGTGGCATTCTGCTTCTACTATCATGTTGGAGGGTTTTTATTCGGAGAATCATAAAGGAATTTATACAAATTACAATAGTAAAATTAATGTTCACGCAATTACCTCGGACCCGTTGACAGCAGGACATTTAGAAACGATTGAAACTTTTGGCAAGATTGCTATTTACTTTCCAGATTATTCTGGAATATCAAAGAATATTGCTGTAGAGGCGATGAAATTACAGGAATATTAAATGATTTGGGATTTTTGATTTAGCGATTTTGGATTTGCCATATATCGTTATTTAAAAATCGTAGATCGTAAATCAAAAAATGAACATAAAAATATCGACAAAAGTCAATCAGAGCCTTCCCAAAGTTTGGGAAGGCTTTAATTTAGCCTTATTTTCAAAATTAGCTCCGCCATTTCCTCCCGTAAAAGTCAAAGCATTTGGCGGATGTTTGAAAGGTGATAAAGTGCATTTGGAACTTAATTTTCTGCTTTTTAAGCAAGATTGGATTTCGGATATTATCGACCAAAAGCGAACAGAATCTGAAATTTATTTTATTGATGAAGGTACGAAGTTACCCTTCTTTTTGAGTTACTGGCATCATCGCCACGGCATGGTAAAAGATGGAGAAGGAACTATTATTATTGATGATATTACCTTCAAAACCCCCACTATCTTAACGGATTACCTATTTTTTCCATTGATGTATTTACAATTTTTATATCGAAAACCAATTTATCGTAAGGTTTTTGAGTAAAAACACTCGGTTTGCAGTACAAGCAGATAATGGTTATATTTGTTGAAATTAGCAATCAACCAATCTAAAAATCAATGAAATTAAACATTACCTGGAAAATCTTTATCGGCATGTCGCTTGGTATCATTGTTGGCTATATTCTCAACAAAACCTACCAAGACAATCCTGACTCGCTCAATTCTGCAAGTACTTATTTGAATCTTTTGAGTAAAATTTTCCTCAGAATGATTAAAATGATTATTGGACCACTAATTTTCTCAATTTTGACCGTTGGAATTGCCAAATTAGGCGATTTTAAATTAGTCGGAAGAATTGGCGCAAAAACGTTAGGGTATTTTTATTTCGCCACACTATTATCACTTTTGACTGGACTAATTGCCGTAAATATCCTTCGACCAGGCAGAATGATGCGCATTGATTTGCCATCGGTTGGAGCGGATACGGGAATTGAAGTGAAGAAAATGACGATGGAAAATTTTATTACGCACCTTTTCCCTCAAAGTTTTTTTGAAGCTTTAGCTACGAACGAAATTCTCCAAATTGTTGTATTTTCAGTATTCTTTGGAATTGCCACGGCTGCGATTGGCGACCACGGAAAAATCATCATCAAAGGGTTAGATGCCGTTTCGGAAGTGATGTTCAAAATTGTTTCTTACGTAATGGGATTTGCTCCTTATGGCGTTTTTGGTGCTGTGGCAGCGGTAATTGCCCAAAAAGGATTAGGCATTTTAGGTGGATATTTATATTTGATTGTTTGTTTTTTCGCTACGTTGGCTTTCTTTATTTTGGCAGTACTACCCACCATTTGTTTGTTCGTAAAAGTGCCTTATTGGAAACTTTTAGTTTATGTAAAAGACGCCCTTTTCTTATCTTTTAGTACCGCAAGTTCAGAGGCTTCAATGCCTTTGCAGATTGAGCAGTTAAAGAAATTTGGTGTATCTGAACGCATTGTGAGTTTCGTGTTGCCCTTAGGATATTCATTTAATTTGGATGGTTCGATGATGTACATGACCTTCGCTGTGGGCTTTATTGCACAGGCGTATGGCATTGAATTGACGATTGCGCAACAGGTTACGATGATGCTTACGCTCTTGGTAACGAGTAAAGGAATTGCGGGTGTGCCACGTGCTTCGCTGGTAGTTATTGCAGGAACGATGTCGATGTTTAATCTGCCTTCAGAGGGTTTAATTCTACTTTTTGCGGTGGATTGGTTATTGGATATGGGGCGTTCAGCAACCTCAGTAGCTGGAAATGCAGTAGCAACGGCAGTTGTAGCAAAGTGGGAAGGGGAATTGAATATGGTAGATTAAATATATAGCTCAAGTTAGACCACGGATTGTACAGATTTAACGGATTTACACGGATTAAGCATAAAAAATCTGTTGAAATCTGTTAAATCCGTGTCATCCGTGGTCTATTATTTTGTAAATAAAATATGTCATCACATCACGTTATACGGGACGAACAGGAGCCTGCTTTAATCATTGCCAATGGCGAAGCGTGCAGTTTTGAACTCATGGGCGAATTATTGGAATGGTCGCCGTTGGTGATTGTTTTGGACTCGGCGATTCATCGAGTATTAGAATTGAATATCAAGGTAGATGTGCTTTTAGGGGATTTTGATAGAGATTTTGATGCTGAAAATATTAGAAAAGAGCAGTATCCGATTGAAATCGTTTATACACCCGACCAAGACAAAACTGACCTTGAAAAAGCCTTTGAGTATCTTATCGGCCGTGGATTTCCTGCTGCAAATGTAGTTTGGGCAACGGGCCGACGAGCCGATCACACCATTACGAATATTACGAATATCGTCCGTTTCAGAGAGCAACTCAAAATTGTGATCATTGATGACTACTCGAAGATTTTTTTACTGCCGAAAACTTATGAAAAATGGTATCCAAAAGGTACGCCTATTTCATTAATACCCGTTGGAATAGCGACTGGAATTACAACTCAAAATTTAAAGTATTCTCTTGATAATGAAAACCTTACGATTGGTTATAGAACTGGAAGTAGCAATGAAGTTGAAGAAGATGGAATGATTAAAGTTATCTACGACGAAGGTGATTTATTGATGATGGAATGTGTGGATTTTGATGTTTGATGCGACCGTTGCACGGTTCGTAATTCGATGTTCATTTCCTGACATCGAACATCGAATTACGAACATCGAAAATCACTACTTCGATAAATCCATAATTTTCAAATATCTAACCTTCACTTTGCCGCCATTTGTAAACAAAGAAAAAATATTCGCTTTTTCGTCTGGATATATTAAACTCGTCATCGCAATTTGTCCATCATTGGCGAATACTTCTACCGATGATTTATCCACTAAAATCTTCAATTTCAAGGTTTTATCTTCAAATTTTAAATCAGCTTTTTCTATGGAAGGGAAATTTTCTTTAATAATTTGCCCCGATTTTCTTCGGTCAATGTATAATTGATGACTCACTACATCGTAACCAATAATGGTCTCTTGCAAATTTTTTTTATCATCCTTCTTGTCTTTTTTTTGTGCGATTTTTAATCCAAAATCTTTGGTAGATTTTATGCTAAATTCAACTTCAACCATGTAGGAATTATTGGCAAAAAGTGATGTGCCACTGATTTGCTTTTCTTTGGAAAGTACAAAATTTTCTTTCTCGAAAGTTAAATAATCTTTCTTCGGTTTTAAGGTTGTAATAGGTTCTTGAAAAAGCCTCAAACCACTGGGTGTTGACCGTAAATTTATATCTCTTGGAATGGCCATTTGCCCTTTCCAAGGAAATGTGGGCATCGCATCAGCATATTGCCAACTTGACATCCAGCCCAACAATATTTTCTGATTATTTGGAGCGTTGGTATAGGGAATTGCGGCATAAAAATCTTTGCCATAATCTACGTATAATTTCGTCTCGGGCGTATTGCTATTTTTGAATGTTGTTCCGTTAAATTCACCCACAAAATACTGCATTCCTTCAAATTTATCGTGTACGCCATTGGTTGAAACAAATAGTAACCATCTGGTATCTTGAGAATTACCATCGACTGGCATTTCAACTAAGGCAGGACATTCCCATATTTTACGCATCTCTCCCTGATTACCAAATTCACCCGTTCGAGTCCAATTTTTTAAGTTTTTTGAGGTAAAAAATATTACCTTAAATTCTTTTGGAAAAACTACACTCATTACCCATTGTTGGGTTTTTTCATGCCAAATTACGTGCGGGTCACGGAAGTCGGTCATTTGTAAATCGATGACTGGATTACCCGCATATTTGGTCCAAGTTGTACCATTGTCGTTGGAATAGGCAAGATATTGAGCCTCCTTTTTCCCATCGTGATAATCGGCCGTATAAAGGGCAACCCTACAAGGTTGATTACCTGTTTGAAAGCCACTTGAATTGTTCTTGTCAACCACCACACTTCCCGAAAAAATCCAAACGGAATCTTCTGGAATTGCCAAGGGAAGATGTTCCCAATCTACGAGATTTTTGCTTACAGCGTGTCCCCAACTCATGTGGCCCCAGTTATTTTTAAAAGGATTGTGTTGATAAAAAAGGTGATATTGTCCTTGATGATAAACTAAACCATTGGGGTCATTGGTCCAGTTTTTAAGGGGAGAAAAATGATAATTTGGTCGCCAATGCGGGGTTTCTTTGGGCGTTTGACTAAAAGACAAAAAGGGTAAAAAAGGTAAAAATAGGGAAAGTAGGTATGATTTTTTCATGTTAGATTTTACTCATGGCATGACTCAAAGTCATGCCATGAGTTGTTTAGTATTAAAGATTTACTTTTATAAATATTTTTCAACAACTAATTCTACCCCATCAAAAACCGCAAAATGATAGCTATTTTCATCATCATACGCCCACTGACCGAGGTTTATATATCGACTATTGTCACTCACGGGTAAATCTAACAACAAATGTCGATGCCCAAAAATGTAGAAATCGTGGTGTTTTAGGGCTTCTTGTTCTTTGGCAAAACTCCACAGCCATTCGCTATCACCCCTAAATTGCAATTCTCGTTTGATGCGTTCTTCGTCTTTTCTACTGCCCGACCACCACGTAGCCAACGAAATCCCTACTTGTGGGTGAATCCAGCCAAAAGCCCATTGCGAGAGTTTACTTTCAAATACTTTCTTTAAATATTTATAGCCAAAATCGCCAGGCCCTAAACCATCTCCGTGAACGATATAGAAAGTTTTGGGTAGAAGGCCTACATTACTGCCAACCGAATACTCCTGAAAATCTCGATAAACCTTTATGCCCATTTCTTTCGTAAAATAATCGAACATCCAAATATCGTGATTACCCGAAAAAATAATGATTTCTATCCTTAAATCTGATAATTCTGCCAATTTACCCAACAAACGGACGTAGCCTTTTGGAACAACATTTTTGTATTCGAACCAAAAATCAAAAATATCTCCTACTAAGAAAATGACTTGTGCATCATTTTTAATAGCCTCAAGCCAGGCAACGATTTTTCGTTCACGGGCGAGACTGGATTGATGGTCGGGATAGCCCAAATGGAAATCTGAGGCAAAATATATTTTTTTATCTTTCTGTAAATTAATAGAAGTCATACATTTTTTATGGCTAAAAACTGGATAATTGTCCAATCTTTCATGCCCAAAGATACGGAAATTTACTGGTGCATAAAAAAGGGAGATTTCGTAAAAACGAAACCTCCCGAATCATAACTTAAATAGGATTTTTTTTAAAGTGATTTTCTCAATATCATTTCCATCGAAACGTTCACACTTTGGCGTTTGCCACCGAGAATCATTTCTGCGGCTAATTTGCCAATTTCTTTTGGCTTTGAAGAAATAATACTGATTCCTCCCGCCAAAATTTCTTTATAACAAGAGTCATTCAACGAAATTATTCCTACTTGTTTTCCTAATTCAAATTCCTGATTTTGAACAGATTTGATGACTGCTACTAAATCGGCATCATCCATTGTGAGATAAACGTGGCCTTCTTCAACTTCTTCATCTTGGAAACCATCCAACACTTGAAAATCATAGTGATTGATTTCACAGAAATTTCTAAAACCTGTCATTAATGCTGAATCAAAATATTCTTCTTCCGTCAACACTAAGTTCAAAGTTTTATATTTTTTGAAATGTTTGGCATTTTGTTGTAAAACATTAAAAAGTTCATCCCCCGAATTACATAAAATAGAAGAATTTATATGTTGTAAAGCCGGCATTGATTGTTCAAGAAAAATCAATCTTTCGCCCGTAATCTTCTTTAAACACTTTATATTTTCTTCGGTTTCCTCAATTAGGTGAGGCATAATGACATAGTAATGATAATTGCCAAGATGATTATTGATGATTTCCCTAAAATTTTCGCTTTTATAATTGTACGTAAAAATATCAACGGCTACTTCTTTACCCGCAAAATTGACAAACGCATTGAAAATAGCTTTATTATTTTCCGTAATTTTTCCGACTAAAAACAAAATTTTGGTCTTGGTTTTAGCCGATTTTCCAGAAATAAAATATCCTTTTCTGAATATTGAAGTGATAACACCCAAGCGATGAAGCTCTGAGTATGCTCGCTCAACGGTATCACGTGAAAGATAACATTCCTCACTTGCTTCATTGATTGAAGGCAGTCTTTCACCAGTTTGTAAATTGCCTTTTTCAATATCTATCAATAAGGTATTCACTAATTGTTGATACTTTGGAGTTTTGGAATCTTGCTTTGCCTGAGCAAAGTTTCTGAATGTTGTTATCATAATAAAAGGGTCGTGTTGGTAAACTTTTGAAATTTATAAGGCAATTTTTACGAAGATTAAAAGCGATAAAAAAAACGATTGCGATGCTGGTAAATTTATAAAAAATACCTCGCAGGGCTAAAACATTATTGATTTTATCTATAAAAAAGGACTTTTAAAATTCATCAATTTTGTTAAATTTTATATTGAAATAATACAGTTTTTCTTATATAAAATTACGCCTAAAAAAATGAAACAATTAGCATATTTCTTTCAATCTTTAGTACAAATCTTGCAAAATCGCTTTAAATTGCCACTACTGTCCTGTTATACCCTGCTTTGAGGTATCTGTACAAGACAGGATATTTATCATTAGTACAAATTGTTATTTAGTTTTAAAATTATAATTCTGTGAATAATCCATTAGCCATTTCTATAAAAAATACCGAAAAAACTGTCTTGAAAGTGTTACTCATTTTCAATAGGCTCAGTGATTATCGCAATGAAATCTACGATGGATTTTTGTTACAGTTCGGCGGTAGAGCTTCGGTAGATTTATACATTCATTCTATTTCTAATCAAAACTCTTTGCACTTTGCCGAGGTCATTCGAGAGAAAAAAAATCATTATGATTTCGTGGCTATTATGTTGCACGCAACGCATATAAATGAAGATATTTTAAAGACGGTAAATAGTATTCCCAAAGAAAAATTATTGATTTTGGATAAGCGAAATGAGTTTATTCGGGGAAATTATGCTTGTGTTTATCAAGATTTTGAAGCGGATATTTATGAAGTACTTTCAAAAGCTGCCAACTTAATACTCAAGTACAAAACCTTGAACTTTGTCATTCAGGAAAAATATTTTTATTCGTTGGCAATCATGGAAGGCGTAACTCGCTTTGCCATTGAAAATAATTTAAGGTATAATATTTACACAGAAATAGACGCTGAAATAATCCGTAAAAATGAGGCTTATTTGGTTTTATCTGAACGCTTTTTAACGGAAATATTAAAGTATTGTCATGCTCAAAATCTGAAAATTGGGCTTGATATTGGCATTTTATCCTACAATGAAACGCCCGTAAAAGAAGTGCTTTCGGGCGGAATTACCGTGGTTACTACCGACCATTTTCAATTGGGAAAAACAGCCGCTGACCTTATTCTGAACGGTAAAAAAGAACATATCCGAAATCCGTTTTTGTTTATTCAGAGAAATTCCCTTTAATTGTGTTTTAATTTTAACACAATATCTTTCTGTGGACAATATCTCATTCATTATCAATCAATTAGCCGAAGACCGTGAGCAATATTTTAATGCGGTTGCTCCGCCAATTATTCAAACTTCCAACTTTGCTTTCAAAGATTTTAAATCACTCCGAGAAACTTTTGAAGATGAGTTTTCCGGCGAATATATTTACACAAAATCCAGAAATCCGACGGTTGATATTTTGCGAAAAAAAATAGCGGCCTTGCAAGGTTCAGAAGATGCTTTGGTGACAAATTCGGGAAGTTCAGCCATTTTTTGCAGTATTTTGGCCAATGTAAAAGCTGGCGACCATCTAATTTCCGTAGCCCAACCTTATTCATGGGCGGCACGAATGTTTGAAGTGGTTTTGCCAAGATTCAACATTACGCATACCTACGTGGATGGGCGGGATATTCAGAATTTTGTGGATGCTTGTCGGTCAAATACCACGCTGATTTATTTAGAATCGCCCAATTCATGGGACTATCAGCTGCAAGATTTACAAGCAGTTGCGGATTTTGCCAAGTCCAAAAATATTACAACAATCATTGATAATTCATACTGTTCACCGCTCTATCAAAAACCACATGAATTCGGTATTGATTTGTGCTTGCATTCTGCCACAAAATATATTGCTGGCCATTCGGACACGGTTGCTGGGGTAATTACTGGTTCAAAAGAACGAATTAAGAAGATTTTTGATTCGGAATTATCCAATTCTGGAACGAGCCTTTCGCCTTTCAATGCTTGGCTATTAATTCGGGGATTACGGACTTTGGAAATTCGATTACAACGCATTTCCGAAACGACTTTAAAGGTGGTAGATTTCTTGAAAAATCATCCTAAAATTGAGAGAGTTATTTTTCCATTCGATGAATCATTTCCGCAGTTTGAATTAGCGAAGAAACAAATGACTGGCGCTTGTGGATTATTAACGATTATTCTTCAACCAATCGATTGTCAGGATATTGAACTTTTTGTTGTATCCTTAAAAAACTTTTTATTAGCGATAAGTTGGGGAGGACACGAGTCTTTAATTATGCCCAAAGCTGCTGGAATGAAGCCCGAAGATTATGACAAAAATAACCCAAAACATCGGATGGTCAGGTTGTATATTGGCTTGGAAGATGCTGATTTTTTGATAGATGATTTGAAGAATGCGTTGGAGTTTATAAAGTAGGCAGTTTTGAGTAGGCAGTAGGCAATGAAATGGAACTCATCTAATTTAAAAGTTATTTTCACTGTCTACTGTCTACTGTCTACTGTCTACTGTCTACTAAATTTTCTCCTTACTTTTCCAATAAAAATAGAAAGGTAATCCCGTTGCCATTAATCCTAAACCAATTAAAGCTTCTTGTGGTTTTTGCATTAAGGTATTTATAATCAATGCAATACAGAATAAAATAAAAATCGCAGGTACAACTGGATAACCAATTACTTTGTAGGGACGGGGAGCATTTGGCATTTTTTTACGCAACACAAAAACGCCAAAAGCCGTTGCTCCATAGAAAATGAAAGCGGCAAAGACCAACATATCCGTCAGTTGGTCGAACGTACCCGAAAGCACCAGAAGCGAGGTCCATATTGCTTGAATAAATAAGGCTCTTGAAGGCGTATTATATTTTGGGTGAATGTAATCTACACTTTTGAAAAACATCTTATCGTTCGCCATCGCATAAAATAACCTCGAAGCCAAAAGAATAGTGGTACTCGTACAATTAAAAGTAGCAACTAAAATAAGGCAAGAAATTAAAAGCCCACCCGAAGAACCTAAAAAGTGATTCACAACGGCGACGGCAGCAATACCATTTTTGGATTCATAAATATTAATAAACTCATCAATTGGAAGAATATAGAGATAAACAAAATTCATCAGCAAGTAAATTGCCATGACTCCCAATGTTCCAACAATCAGTGCTAAGGGCAAATTACGTTGCGGATTCTTCATTTCTCCGCCAATAAATCCTACACTCGCCCAACCTTCATAACCCCAAAAGGCACTTAAACAAGCCAATGCCAAAGCCTTGAAAAGCGTTGAACCGTTCATCGCATTTGGGTCATATTTAATACTATTGGTGGTGATGTTATCTATGCTTCCAACGCTCGAAGTTAAGCCTAACACGATGATTATCAGCATGGTAAGAACCATTAAAGCGGTTAGGATTCTACTTAGGTTTTCCCCTAATTTTAAGCCCCTGTAATTAAAATAAGTCAGGATGAAAATCAAGGAAATGGCCACAAGTTTAACACTTAAATTATCGAAAAGATGCAAGCCCAAAAAGCTAAAATCAGCTAAGGCTTTAGCGGTTTCGGGGAAGGCAACTAAACTATTTAATGATTGTGAAAAAACGTAGGCAACAGAAGCAATGGAGGCGGTACGAATTACGGCAAAGTTTGTCCAACCAAAAAGGAAAGCGAAAAAGCGATTATAGATTTTACGAAAATAAACAAACTCTCCGCCCGAATCTGCAAGCATACTGGCAACTTCAGCATTAGAAAGTGTTCCCGCCAAACTAATCAAACCTGCCAATAGCCAAGCTACTAATACCAAAACGGGCGATTGCAATTCTGCCGACATTGCAGCAACTTTTTTGAAAACACCCGTCCCTATCACGGAACTGATAATGAGAACAATAGCGGAGGTTAATCCAATGGTGCGAACTAATTGTCCTTGATTTTCAGAAGATTTCTGCATGAAGTGGTTTTTGGGTTTATAAACGCTCATACAAATTAAGGATTTATCATGGCTTTACAAAACCCTTCTGGTTCATTTCGGTAATTTTCATCATTAAGTTTTATTACTTTCTCCCAACAGGTGTTTTCTCAATCTGAAAATTAGATAATTGTATAACACAAAATGCCGTGATAAGTATTTTTAAAAATTCAAACACTTATTTTAGTCATTAGATTATTTTTTACTAAATTTGTAACCAATAATAGACATCCATAGATTTATAAAAATGAGAAAACTACTACCTTTCATCTTCATTTTATATGCTTTCACCGCCATATCTCAGAAAATAAATGAGTCTTACCAGTTCCGTATTAAACCCATAACGTCTAACATAAATATTGATGGAATATTAGACGATGAGGCTTGGAAAAATACCGATGTAGCCAAAGATTTTTGGCTAAAATTTCCCACTGATACCGCTCGTGCCAACAATCAAACCGAAGTCAGATTGACTTACAATGACAATTTTTTGTACGTATCTGCCATTTGTTTTAAGGCGAATGATGGAAAACTTGCTACCGTTGAATCCATGAAAAGGGATTATGTAATTCAGAATAATGAAAGTTTTCAAATCATCCTTGAGCCTTTTAATGATTTGACCAATGGGATTATTTTTGGGGTAAATGCCGCTGGAGCTCAATTGGAAGGGCTTATCTCAGAAGGACAAGTTTTAAATTTGAATTGGGATAATAAGTGGTATTCTCAAACCAAATATCTTTCTGACCGTTGGATTGTTGAAATGGCAATTCCTTTCAAAACGTTGAGATATAAAAATGATGTTTCAAATTGGGGAATTAATTTTAGCCGAAATTATCCTAATCAAAAAGAGGTTTCTGTTTGGACAAAAGTGCCACGGCAATACAGTGCTTTGTCGCTTGCTTTCACGGGTATGATGGCGTGGGAAACGCTTCCTCCTTCGCCCAAAGCCAATATTTCGATTATTCCTTATGCACTTGGAGGCATTAACAAAGATTTTCAAAGTAATACAAATGCTACTTTCAGAAAAGATTTTGGCGGAGATGCTAAAATCGCACTTTCGTCAGCGTTGAATTTGGATTTAACCCTTAATCCCGATTTTTCCCAAGTGGACGTTGACCGACAAGTAACCAATTTGAGTCGTTTTGAATTGTTCTTTCCTGAACGCCGTCAGTTCTTTTTAGAAAATGCTGATTTGTTTAATAACTTTGGATTGGACGGTCTTCGTCCGTTCTTTTCCCGAAGAATTGGTTTGGGCGTTCCCATCACTTATGGCGTAAGAGTTAGCGGAAAACTCAATAGCAATCTTCGTATCGGAGCGATGAATATCCAAACGGGTTCGCAGGATTTGACCGATAGCACCAAGCGTCCTAATCAAAACTTTACGACTTTGGTTTTGCAACAAAAAGTTTTCAAACGTTCAAGCGTAGGAATGATGTTTTTGAACAAAGAATCTTTAAGTTTTAGGGAGAAAACAAATAGTGGATTCACCGATTTTAACCGAAATTTAGGCTTTGAATATAATTTAGCTTCTGCCAACAACGCATGGACGGGCAAGGCAATGCTGATGAAGTCTTTTAGTCCCAAAATAACGGGCGAAGATGTAATGCAGGGATATAATCTACAATATGCTTCTTTGCATTGGTTAGTGAATATTCAGCACGAAAATGTAGGAATAAATTATACACCAGAAATGGGTTATGTGCCACGCAGAGGATATTATCGGATTGCAGCACCCGAGATTACGTATATTCATTATACTAAAAATCCAGCTAATAAAGTTCTTTATCACGCTCCGATTTGTGCTTTCGATTATTACTGGAATACGAATGGAGAAAGGACTGATGCAATCAATATTTTTGCGTATCAATTTGCCACCAAAGGAGGAAGTCAATTATTTACGAGTTTACAAACCAATTATTATAAACTTCAATACGATTTTGACCCGACCAACGAAGGAAATATTGATGTACTAAAGGTAAATAGTGAACATCGTTACAAGACTTTTAGTATGGATTATATATCTTCCGCCCGAAAAAAATATACGACAAATTTCTCTGGTTCTTACGGTAGATATTTTGGAGATGGACAATTACTAACATTGTCCACAACGTTGGGTTATCGTTTTCAGCCTTACGTGAATATTTCAGCCAATATTAATTACGTGGATATTAGCGAGGTGAAAGTTCCAGTGGCTGGACAAGCGGATAAAGTTGTCAAAACGCACTTTTTCTTGGTGAGTCCCAAAATTGATGTCACGTTTACTAATAAATTATTCTGGACGATATTTGTTCAATATAACGAACAACGTCACAACATAAATATCAATAGTCGTGTGCAATGGCGCTACAAACCTGCTTCGGATATTTTCTTGGTTTATACGGACAATTATTTCCCGAATAGTTACGAAATTAAAAATCGTGCCTTGGTTTTGAAAATGACTTATTGGTTGAATCTTTGAAGAATTAATAGTTGATTTTGAATCGTTAATCGTTAGTTTTGGATTAATTTTACGGTAAATAAATCCAAAACATCTTGTCAGTACTTCTTTACAATCTCTCCATTTATGGGTATCAGTTCATCATTTGGCTGGTTAGTCCTTTTAATCAAAAGGCAAAACTACGGATTTCGGATTTGGGATTTTCGATTGCTGATTTTGAAAAAAAACTGAAAACAATATCGGCCACCGACTTAAATCTGAAATCTGAAATCGAAAATCCAAAATCTGTTGCTTGGTTTCACTGCGCATCTTTAGGCGAATTTGAACAAGGACGGCCCGTTATTGAAAAATTTAGAGAAACATTTCCGGCTTATAAAATCGTGCTGAGTTTCTTTTCGCCTTCTGGCTATGAAGTGCGTAAGGACTACGCAGGAGCTGATTTTATTTGTTACTTACCTTCGGATACACCTTCAAATGCAAAAGATTTTATCGAAAAAATAAATCCTTCCATTGTGTTTTTTGTGAAGTATGAATTTTGGTATAATTATCTCCGAATCCTTCACGAAAAGCAAATTCCCGTTATTTCTTTCTCCGCTATTTTCAGACCTAATCAAATATTTTTTAAATGGTACAGTGGTTTTTATCGAAATATTTTAACGTATTTTGATCATATTTTTGTGCAGAACCAAGCATCTTTAATATTATTGCAAAATATTGATATTCAGTATGTTACGGTAGGTGGCGATACTCGTTTTGACCGTGTAAAACAAATTGCGGATGCTCGAAAATCATTGCCGATTATTGAACAATTCAAGGATGGAAAACCTTTATTAATCATTGGTTCATGTTGGCAAGAAGATTTTGCGGTAATTGTTCCATTTTTGAATAATTTTACAAAAGATTTAAAAGTAATCATCGCCCCACACGAAATCCGTGAAGCGGAGATTGAACATTGGCGGAAAGAGTTGAAAGGAAGTAGTATTAGATATTCTGAGATTAGTGCGAATACCTTTTTTACGAACCCCCAAACACTAATCCCTAATACCTTATTTATCGACAATATTGGCATGTTATCCTCGCTTTATCAATACGCTGATTTTGCGTGGATTGGAGGGAGTTACGGCAAAGGATTGCATAATATTTTGGAAGCGGCAACGTTTGGATTACCAATATTTTTTGGCGATAAAAATTATCAAAAATTTCAAGAAGCTGTTGACTTAGAGAAACTTATGGGTGCAAAAACGATTGAGAATACCAATGAATTTTCGTTAGAATTTGAGAAATTATACGATGATACAGTCTTAAGAAATCAAAAATCGGATATTATTAAAAAATACGTGGAGGAGAATTTAGGCGGGACGGATAAGATTATTAAATATGTAAAGGGATTAGGGATTAAGTAAAAGAGATTGACGGTAAGAAATTAGATAAGCAGTATCCCAAAAATATGAAAGGATTAGTGATGCGTTCAACGGGTTCATGGTATGAAGTTTTAGACGAAAACAAACATACTTGGAAGTGCCGTTTGAGAGGGAAATTTAAAATAAAAGGACTCAAAACCTCCAACCCGATTGCGGTGGGAGACAGGGTATTATTTGACATTGAAGACAAGGTTGAAAATACAGGAATTATTCATGATATAACGCAAAGAGAAAATTATATTATTCGTAAATCTGTTCATAAAACGGCTCACGGGCATATTTTAGCGGCAAATCTCGACCAAGCCGTGGTGATTATGACGCTCAATTATCCAAGAACTTCTTTAGGATTTTTGGATAGATTTTTGGTTTCGGCGGAGTCATTTAGAATACCGACCATTATTGTTTTTAATAAAGTTGATTTACTTTCGGAAGAAGAAAAAGAGTATCTTGTGGACTTGGCAACGATGTATGATGAAATTGGCTATCCGTCTATTTTTACCTCGGCCACTGCCAACATCGGAATTCAAGAATTTGAGGATATTTTGAAGAATAAAATCTCCTTAATTTCGGGACATTCTGGCGTAGGGAAATCTACTTTAGTCAATCAGATTTCCCCTGATTTGGATTTGAAAACTAAAGAAATCTCTACTTTTGCCAATAAAGGTGTACACACCACAACATTCTCAACCATGTTTGAAATCTCCGAGAATTCTTACATTATTGACACGCCGGGCATTAAAGAATTAGGTTTAATTGACATTGAAAAAGCAGAATTATCTCACTTTTTTCCAGAGATGCGGGTGTTATTGAACAAGTGTAAATACCATAATTGCAAGCATATTAATGAGCCTCAATGTGCTGTAATACAGTCAGTTAAGGATGGAAATATACAAGCGAGTCGTTATGCGAGTTATTTGAGTATGATGGATGATGATGATAATAGGCGGTAAAAATGTTAACTAAATTTATCTTATGCCCTACGATATAACCATGTGTGTGGGCGAAGGTTGCCCCATCAAAAAAATGTGTTATCGGCACAATGCAGAAATCGAAGGACGGCAAGATTTCTTCGGAAACTTACCTTTTGATTTCAGTACAAACTCGTGTAATTCCTTTTGGAAAGATGAATTAGTGGATGAAAAAATCCGTTTAAGAGCCTACCAAATTTGGGAATCCCAAGGACGATATTCGGGAGATTTACTAATATATTGGCAACAGGCAGAAAAAGAATTTATGGTTTAATTTTTGCTTGTTTATGTGATGCAAATATTAAGTTTTATTTTATAAAATACGTTATAACGCATGTTAAAAACCATTCTTCTTTTCATCGCTTTTTTGTTTTCACAAGGTTTAACTGCTCAAATAAAAGGCGTTAAATTTGTAAAAACCAGTCTCAAAAATGCCTTTGAAATAGCCCAAAAGCAAAATAAGCCCGTTTTTGTGGAGATTTATGCCATCGGTTGTCCTCACTGCGAAAACTTCAAAAAAACGTTTGATACCAATCCAAATGTTGGGGCATATTTCAATCAAAAATTCGTATCGTATCAAGTGGAAGTGAATTCGCCCGAAGGTCGTGAATTTCGGAAGAAGCATAATATTTATGTGCTTTCAACGCCCATGATGTCTTTTTGGGATAAGGACGAAAATTTGATGCACATTCAAGTGTCGGGCGATGAACAAAATAATGAGAAATCGCTCAAAGACATGGCAGACCGTGCCACTGACCCAACTAAAAATTCGGCTTCGTGGAAGAACTATTTTCAGCAAGGTGTTCGGGATGATAATTTCCTGATTGAGTACGGCTACAATTGCAGAATGATATGCGATACAACTGGAAATATTGAAGCCATGAATGCGTTTGCGGAAAAACAACAAAGCACAAATTTTCAAAACCCCATCAATTTTTTAGTTTTGCAAAAAGTAGTTATCGACGATGAAAACCCTCTTTTTAAACACGTAGTCAATAATTTAGATACTTATTACGCCAAATATCCTAAAAAAGATGTTGTTTCCACGGTTGAAAATACGGTGATGTACAGCCTTTATAGTAGCCGTGCGAATAGTTTCTCTTTGGAAAAAATTCAAGAAATGAAAAAGACTTTACGCAAAATTGGCATTGATAAACAATCCATTGCAGGACGTTTTTTATTACCTGAGACAAAGGTTTTATTCAATACAAATCAACCCGAAAAAGCTATTGATTTGATTGATAGTTTTTACAAAGGATTGAAAAATATTGACAAAAAAGATGGTGAATTTATTGAAAAATACGTTCGAGGATTCACCCAAGATGAAGCAGTGTTAAGTAAAATTAATTGGATATATAAAAAATAGGGATTAGAGGCTTAGGATTAGGGAATTAAGGTTTTGTTATCGAATAATCATCAGATAAATCATTAAGCTGATTATTAACTTAATAATTACTTTCGACCCTAAACTCATAACTCATAATTTATAACTCGTAACTAACCATGAAACTTTGGGGTATTGATTTAGGAGGTACAAAAATTGAATGTGCCGTTTTAGATAGTGAAAATAATTTATCAGTAATTATCAGAAAACGTGTTCCAACGGAGGCGGATAAAGGCTATCAACATATTGTTAATCAGATAGTTAAGTTGGTTAATATGGTGTCGGAAGAATTGGGGGAAAGTCCAAATAAAATTGGTTTTGCTACGCCTGGCGTTCTCGACCCTGAAACACATTTGATGAAAAACTGCAATACTGTTTGTATGAATGGAAAACCGATGAACCAAGATTTGGAAAAAGCTTTGGGTATTTCCGTAAAATTGGCCAATGATGCCAATTGTTTTGCTTTGGCAGAAACATTGATGGGTGCAGGTAAAAATTACCCCAATGCCGAATTAGTTTTTGGCGTAATCATGGGAACGGGTGTCGGTGGAGGTTTGGTTGTGCATGGTAAAGTTATTGGTGGGCATCATGGTATTGGTGGCGAATGGGGGCATAATATCCTTGAAGAAGGCGGAGAATCTTGTTATTGTGGTAAATCTGGTTGTGCCGAAAAAGTCATTTCTGGCAGTGGATTAGAACATTTTTACGAAAAAAATACAGGGATTCACCTAAAATTGAAGGAAATACTGGAAAGGTACGAAGCCAAATCTGATTCAGTAGCTGAGGCTACGATTGACCGAATGTTAGAATTTTATGGTCGTGGAATATCAACATTAATTAACGTTCTCGACCCAGATTTAATCGTGATCGGTGGAGGCGTAGGTAATATAGATTTGCTATATACCGAAGGTTACGAAAGAATTAAAAAGTATATTTTTAATGATAAAAAATTAAGTACTCCCATCGTAAAACCGCTTTTGGGTGATAGCGCAGGGGTTTTTGGCGCAGCACTTCTTTAAAATTATGAATTATGAGCTATGAATTACTTGGAACTATAAATGTCAGAATCCAGCTTTTTCATAACTCATAACTCATAACTCATAACTCATAACTCATAACTCATAACTCATAACTCATTTCCGAAACACGATTGCTTTCACAGGTTCTATGCGGGTAATGACGAAGGTTGGAATAATTAAAACCAACACGACTAAAGAAATGGTGGCGAGATTTAACAGCAAAATTACCCACCAATTCAAACTAATCGGAACGGTGTTCATGTAATAATTTGCGGCATCTAAAGGAATGATTTTATAGTATTTTTGGATGAAACAGATGCCAATCCCGAAGAGATTTCCGTAGATTAATCCCTTAAAAATCATCGAGAAACCACTCCAAAGGAATATTTTCCTGATTTGCCAATCACTGCCTCCCAAAGCCTTCAAAACCCCAATCATGGGCGTGCGTTCCAACATCAAAACCAACAAAATTGAAATCATATTAAAGCACGCTACAAACAGAATTAGGGTTAAGAAAATTACCATATTTCTATCCAACATTCCCAACCAATCAAATAATCCCATAAAAGTATCGGTGATTTTCTCCAATTTCATATCGGGTTGTAATTTATCTTGAACCACTTTGGCGGTGGCATCTAATTGATCAAAATTTTTGACGTAAATCTCATAACTTCCCACCGAATCTGCTCCCCAACCGTTGATTCGCTGAATTAAACCCAAGTCGCCGATGATGAGATTTTTATCAAATTCTTCTAAACTGGTTTCGTAAATACCCTTAATTATTAATTTTCGTGGTCGGTCGGTGGCATTCAAAAAATATATTATGGGTGAATCTCCTACTTTTAATTGCAACTTATTAGCCACAATTTTACTGATTAAAATGTCTTTTGAGTAAGTAGAATCTGAAAATTCAATTTGTTTTCCTTCGATAATATTGGGTTGAAAACGCTCAAAATCGAAGTCTTTACTGATGCCTTTCATCACCACACCCATAATATCTTGGCGAGTTTTTAAGATGCCAGCTTTTTGGATAACGGTTTGTAAATGAGCAATTTCTGAAATATTTTTGTAATTTCTAAATAAATCCGTCTGCTTGGTTATAGGATACTCTTCGTAAGATTCATTGGCAGAAAACTTAGCAACTTTTAGATGACCAGCCAAGCTAAATATTTTCTGATTAATAGCATTTTTGAACCCAAACAATACCGCAAAAGCCAAAATCATTACGGCCAAACCTACGGCGATACTGCCCACGCCAATTTTGGTAACTGTGCCAGAAAAAGAAGAAGTTTTAGTATTTTGAATACGTTGAGAAATGAAATAGGGAAAATTCATGCGGTATTTTGTAAATTTGAATAATTGTTCTGTTTCTCGACGAAGCAAAACTGATTTTAATACAAAGTACGATGATTTTGCCAAAATGATATACAACATGAATTTAACTTTTATTAAAAATATATTCATTTTTTTGAATATTTGGGTCGCAACGGCCTGTGCTGTTTCTCAAATTGATTCCTCAAAAATCCTAAAAACGGGTGCGGAACAAACCAATCTATACATTTCTGACTTAAAAGGTAAAACGGTTGCTTTGGTCGTTAACCATACTTCTACGATTGGGAAAACGCATCTGGCGGATTCTTTGCTGTCATTAGGCATAAAAATTAAGACAATTTTTGCGCCCGAACACGGATTTAGGGGTACTGCAGATGCGGGTGAACACGTGGCAAATGGCGTAGATAAAAAGACTGGCTTACCGATTGTGTCTTTATACGGAGCTAATAAAAAGCCTTCTGCGGCTCAATTGGAAGGTATTGATGTGGTAATTTTTGATATTCAAGATGTGGGAGCGAGATTTTATACCTACACTTCCACGATGCACTATGTGATGGAAGCGTGTGCGGAACAATCGAAAAAAATGTTAATTCTGGATAGACCAAATCCTAACGGTCACTATGTGGATGGACCGATTTTAGATCAAAAATTTGCATCTTTTGTAGGCTTAAATCCTGTGCCTGTGGTGCATGGCTGCACGGTCGGAGAATTGGCTCAAATGATTAATGGTGAAGGTTGGTTGAGTGGAAATTTGAAATGTAATTTACAGATTATCAAATGTTTAGGCTATAAACATTCAACGGCTTATAATCCCCCAATTGCCACTTCGCCAAATTTGCCGAATTTGCAATCCATGCTTTTGTATCCGTCTATTTGTTTTTTTGAAGGCACAGACGTGAGTGTTGGACGTGGCACGGATAAGCAATTTCAAGTAATCGGTTCCCCAAATCCTAAGAATGGCAATTTTACTTTTACGCCTGAAGATAAACCTGGGGCAAAGAATCCTCCCCAAAAAGGAAAATTATGTTACGGCGAAGATTTGTCTAAAATTGATGCTCGTAAACAAGCATTTACTTTGAAATATATCATAGATTTCTACCAAAAATCCGACAATAAACCAAAGTTTTTTAGCAGCCCATCTTTCTTTGATAAATTGGCAGGCAGTGATTCGCTTCGTAAGCAAATTGTGGCTGGTTTGACTGAAAAGCAAATTCGGGCATCTTGGAAAACAGATTTAGATACGTATAAAAATATTCGTAAAAAATATTTATTGTATGAATTATAATTTTATGTCCTTAATTTTTCCCTAAGTAATTTTGTCGATAAAATGACCATACATTAATAACACAATAATCGATTGAAACTTATAAAATTTTTTACACGAATCATACTCATAGCTTTTGTGCCATTGCTATTGATTGACGGAATAAGACGAGCCGATTTAGCTTTCGCCCCGAGGTCAAAAAATGCTTACTTGGCAGCCCTAATAGACAAAATGCACCTGTTAGATTCGGTACCATCGCCCCGTTTGATTTTGATGAGCGGGTCGAGTATGGCGTTTGGCGTAGATAGCGATTTGCTGTCAAGAGAATTAGAAATTCCCGTGGTTAATGCCTCTTTACACTACAAATTAGGCAGTCGTTTTATGATGGATGAACTCAAAACATCGCTCAAAAAAGGAGATATTGTGCTGATTACTTTAGAATATGTGGTTACTTCTGAAGGGGACTGTAATGAGAAATTAATGGCCGCTGACTTTTATCCGCCAGCGAAAGATTGGCTTCATTTTGCCTCATTTTCTGAAGAAACAAGCGCTTATGCCATTCATAGATTATCTGATTTCAAACTTTTATTAGGAGAATTTTGGTCAGGAACTCGCAATAAACCGATTGATATTAGTGATACAACTTCGGTTTTTTTTAGAAAATGTTTCGCAAAAAATGGGGATTTATTGGGGCATTTAAATAATCCACAACCCGAATTTGCGGTGCCAGAAATGACAAATGATGTAGAATTTAGTAAGCAAATTAAAGATTTGAATGATTTTGAAGCCTTTGCAAAACAGAAAGGGGTTACCGTATTTTTCACCTTCCCAAGTTACGTTGAAAGTGGATATGAGAAAAATATAGCTGTAATCAAGAAGATTGAACAACAATATCGACATAATTTGAATTTTACCATTTTAGGAAGTGCTGAAAATTCAGTAATGGATGATGAATTTTTCTACGATAGCGTTTTTCATCCAAATGTTAAAGGTCGCAAAATATTTTCTTCGAGATTAATACAATTGTTAGAACAGGAAGGAATGTAAGTAGGCAGTAAACAGCAACGCTTAACTTTATTGATCAATCAAAATTCTAAAAATACTTACCCATAAACTCATTGACCACATTGCTTAATTTTTTCATAAAAATAGCTGCGTTAATTGCTTTAATTATTTCAACGATTGGTGGAATAATTATGGTTCAGAATGATATTGAAGAAAACTATTTTGCCGCCATTGCCGACAAACATAAATACGCTCAATCTATCCAAAAACGCAAAATTATTTTGGCTGGCGGTTCAAACTTAGCCTTTGGAATTGCTTCTGATTCAATCCAAAAAAAAGTTGGTGTTCCTGTCATAAATCTTGGTTTATACGTAGGTTTTGGACTTGATTTTATGTTGCAAGAAACCCTCTCAGAGGTCAAAAAAGGCGATTTGGTAGTATTAAGTATAGAATATTATCTCACAAAACCAGGGGACGATTATTCTAAACAAATGGCTGCTTTCGCCTATTCGCCAGCGTATGCGTATGTAGGGTATGAAAATTGGTTGGATGTTTTGGAGAAAAAAGCAGCGTTTTTTGCTCGTTATACTCGTAACTTGATTTTCTTTCCAAATCGAATAAAATCGCCCCAAATTGATGATAAAATTTCGGATTATTTCAGAAAAGGATTCTCGCAAAAAGGCGATTTATTAGCGCATCTAAACAACCCGCCCATCCGTCCACTTAATGATTTGGCCGGCCTTAAAAAACTAAATTATTCCGTTGAGATTCAAGCAATTAATCAATTTATTAATGAAGTTAGGGCAAAAGGAGGGGAGGTTTATTGGTTTTATTCTTGTTATTCGCAAACGGGATACGATATGAATAAAGAGGCCTTAGAACATTACGAAAAACAAATTGAAAAAAATGTTAATTGCCTTAAAATCAATCATTTGAAAGACGGAATTTATCCAGATGATTGTTTTTATGATACGCATTTTCACCTTTTTGGAAATTGCAGAATTGAGCGTACACAAAAATTAATTGATACAATAAAAAATCATGCTTTTTAACTCCTTACAATTCTTACTCTTCTTTCCCATTGTTACGATTCTATATTTCGTACTACCTTATCGTTTCCGTTGGGCTTTGCTTTTGATAGCGAGTTGCTACTTCTACATGGTTTTTAAACCCATTTATATCCTAATTCTGGGCTTCACCATTGTCATTGACTATTTTGCGGGGATTTATATTGAGCAATCGGAAGGCAAAAAACGCAAATTATATCTTACCTTGAGCCTCATTGCCAACATTGGCGTATTAGCAATATTCAAATATTTTAATTTTCTGAACCTCAATTTTACGTGGCTTTTAGAAGGTTTTGACCTTAAAAACCCAATTCCATTTCTTCAAATATTGCTTCCGATTGGTCTTTCTTTTCATACTTTTCAGGCAATGTCATACACGATTGAAGTCTATCGTGGGAATCAAAAAGCGGAACATCATTTCGGAATTTATGCCTTGTATGTGATGTTTTATCCGCAATTAGTGGCTGGACCAATTGAACGTCCACAAAATGTAATTCATCAGTTTTATGAAAAGCATGACTTTGATTATCAGCGAGTTACGGATGGTTTGAAATTGATGGCTTGGGGAATGTTCAAGAAAGTTGTCATCGCCGATCGCCTTTCTGTGATGGTTGAAGAGGTTTATAAATATCCGTATAATTACACGGGAATTCCCTTAATTGTATCTACTGTTTTCTTTTCTATCCAAATATTTTGTGATTTTTCGGGTTATTCAGATATTGCCCTCGGTTCGGCCCAAGTGATGGGATTTAAATTGATGAAAAACTTCGACCGACCATATTTTTCCAAAACAATTTCTGAATTTTGGCGACGTTGGCATATCTCATTATCCTCTTGGTTCAGAGATTATTTATACATTTCCTTAGGGGGAAATCGGGTTTCAAAATGGCGAAGAGAATATAATCTTTTTATCGTTTTTTTGGTTTCTGGCATTTGGCACGGAGCAAGTTGGACGTTTGTAATTTGGGGTTCAATTCACGGTTTTTATCTGGTTTTCGCCAATTTAACGGTGAATTTTAGAAATAAAATTATTGAGATTATCGGTATTAAAAAGTTGCCAAACTTATACAAATTAATTCAAATTTTTACGGTTTTTTGTCTGGTTGCTTTCGCTTGGATTTTCTTTCGTGCTTCCAAGATTCAAGAAGCTACTTACATTGCCTCTCATCTGTTTACGGGTTTCGGTGAACAATTGCAACAACTTGGTAATAAGCAGTTTATCGAAAAAAATATCTTTTTAGGAAAAGGAATTACCAATTTTGCCATGGTTGCCTTTGCTATGTTTGTGATGGAAATGGTTCATTTAAAACAACGTGGAAGAAGCCTCAGAGAATTATTACATCAAAGTCCTTTATTAGTTCGTTGGGTGCTTTATTACGGAATCATTTTGGCCATTTTATTCTTGGGAATGTACGACGAACCCGCACAATTTATTTACTTTCAGTTTTAAATTGACTTTGCAATCTTTGCACCAATAGATTAATCATCCTTTTGGTTAATTCTTCTTCGTTTTCCATGAATTTTAAATATTCTTCCAACGTAAACATCCCCGTGATGATACCTTCAAGATAATGTTTGAATTTCATATCTTTCCGAACGGCTTGGTCGATGTAAACCGATTTTTCTTTTTCTGAAAATTTATTAAATGTGCCTTTCCGCTTGGTGCAGTAGGTTTTGAATACTTCGAGGAGTAAGTCATTTTGTAATTTTAAAATTGGGCGTAATACCTCGTTTTGAAATTTTTCAAAATCACTTTCTGCTTCTTTTTCAAAAGTGAGGGTTGGGCGGATGGATTGTATTGTATTCTCTCGGTTCATGTTGTTCTAACTTAATAAAGTACATTTTAGTTTTGCTAATTTCGAGCATTTGAGTGTAAATAAAAATGGCATCAAATTTCTTTGACACCATTTTTTGAATAAAATTAAAGAAAATATTATTACCAGAAATATGCGTATAAACTAATCAAGGTCACTACTACAATGGTAGCACCGATGGCAAATCCTCTGGTTGTTTTGAACATTGAAGCATCAATTTCCAAGCCTTTTTTCTCGTCAGGTAATACAAGACTTAAAACAAACATTACTGAAACACAGATTACAAAAACCCATCCCATACGGTCGAGGAATGGAACTTGTGTCCAATCTGTCCCTGGAAGCCAGTTGTTGTGCATTGAAATAGCAATTAAAAAACCACCTACAATCGCAAAAAATGCACCGGCTGAATTGGTTTTTTTCCAGAAAAAGCCCATGATGAATGCCGCAAAAATTCCTGGAGATAGAAGCCCCGTCATTTCTTGAATAAATTGAAAACCACCTTTTTTGTCAATGCCCATGAAAGGAGAAACAACGATTGCTAAAACCATCGCCACAACAATCACAACTCTTCCAACCCAAACCAATTGCTTTTCCGACATATCTTTGGCAAAATACGGTCTGAAAACATCAAGCGTGAAAATCGTTGAAATACTGTTGGCTTTTCCTGCTAAAGAAGCAACCACTGCCGCTGTAAGTGCCGCAAAAGATAGACCTTTCAAACCCGCTGGCAATAAATTTAACAATACAGGATAGGCTCTATCTTGGTTGAAAACGCCCGTTGCATCTAACATTTCTTTTTGAAACATTCCTTTCTGGTACAAAGCATAAGCCGCAATTCCGGGCAAAGTAACGATAACTGGCATTAATATTTTCAAGAAAGCTGCAAATAATAGTCCTTTACGAGCGGTATCCAAGTCTGCACCCAAGGCACGTTGCGTGATGTATTGATTACAACCCCAGTAGTTTAAATTTACAATCCACATACCACCAAATAACACCGTAAGTCCTGGCAATGACATATAATTTGAGTGGGCGTGTGCATCGGCTCCATCTCTATAAATCATGTGGAAATGGTCGTCGTGATTTTGGGTCATCATTTTGAAACCGTCCACCAAACCGCTCAATCCATCCGTTCCCGAAACCAATGTAACCGCTAAATAAGTAGCCGCTAAACCACCAATTACCAAGAAAAACACTTGAATAACGTCTGTAAAACCAATTACTTTCATTCCTCCAATAGTAATTATTACCGCAAAAACCGCTAATAATATCATACAAGTATAGAATGAAATACCCGAAATTTCGGAAACTGCTAAAGCTCCTAAATAAAGAATAGCCGTTAAATTTACCGTAATATAAAGAATCAACCAGAAAATTGCCATGATTAAACTCACCGTTTTGTTATATCGTTGGCTCAAAAACTGTGGCATGGTCGAGATTTTATTTTTCAGATAAATCGGCATGAAAAATATTGCAACTACTAATAATGTTGCTGCTGCCATCCATTCATAGGTAGAAATTCCGAGTCCCATTGAGAAACCATTACCCGACATTCCAATCATCTGCTCGGCAGAAATATTTGAGGCGATAAGTGAAGCACCAATTGCCCACCAAGTAAGAGAACCTTCCGCTAAGAAGAAATCTTGCGTGTTTGTTTCTTTTGCTTTTTTCTTATTGTAAATCCAGTAACCATAGCTTGATACGAGGATAAAATAGAAGAGAAATACTAAATAGTCAAAAGTTTGTAATCCTTGTTGTTGCATGGGGTTAATGTGTTTTAATTAGTTTTTAGGGAATAAATATGAATTATTTGATTAATTTCGACATCAAAATTACCATTTTTTTACTATTATTTCTAATAAAATGTATATTTCGATTACTTATAAATTTGAGCTGATAAAAATTTTATTTGGTTTGACCTTTATAAATTAGAATTTAATTACTGTTTTTAAGAAATTTGCGAAATATATTTCTAAATCGTTCTCCTTTACAATTTTAAACTTTTCATCTAATGTTATCAATCTTCAATATCGTGTTCTGTTTCATTGGAATTGCTGCTGGTTTTGGCATTTTTTTCGTGTATAATAATTTTACAACTAAACAGGGAACGCTCATCAAAAATGAGTCAACTGTGGTATTAGAAAAAATTGAAAAAGTCTTTAAAGTAGTTTTAGCGGAAGGGCATTTCTCAGAAATATATGACCATAGTTCTGAAAAAGAGGTTTTATTTGGATTAGCAACCATGAATAAGAAAGCCTTAATCGTGGCGAATGCCAAGGTTTTAGTAGGATTTGATTTTGCCAAAGTGAAAATTCGTTGGCAAGAAGGTACTCGCACGATGATTATTGAAGAATTTCCCGAACCCGAAATTTTAAGCACCGATTCTGATTATAAATTTTATGACATCGACCAAGGACTTTTCAATAAATTCAAGAATGAAGAATACACTGCCTTACTTGCGGATGCCAAACAGACCATGCAAACGAAGGCCATTGCCAGTGAATTACCCAAAATTGCTAAGAAACAAGCGGTGGTAATGTTGAGCCAAATGGCAGGAGCAATGGGTTGGAATATTGATTTTCAATTGCCAGCAAAAGAAGAACAGCGACTATTGAGTGAAAAGATTGGTTTTGAGAAACTATAGTGTTCTCGTAGGGGAAGAAGGTGTAACCAAGTTAATCGAAATCGTTAGGGCTATTTTAAGACTGAGTTATATAAAATTTGGCAAAAACACACGTACAGATATCAGTGAGTTTTTGCCAAATTTTAGTTTCGTCTGAAGAAGTATTTTATCAAACTATATTTTGTACAATTGTACATCTTCAATTAATTCCAACCGCCGCCCAATGCTCGGTAAGTATTCACCAAAACATTCATTTGCTTCATGCGGGTTTCAACCAATTCCATTCTTGATTCCAATACATCACGCTGCGTCAACAATACTTCCATATAATCGGCACGGGCAGATTTGAATAACTTGAGCGAAATGTCAGTCGATTGCGTAAGTGCTTGTACCTGATTATTTTTCATGTCGTACTTTCTCCCTAAGTTATCAATATTCGACAACTGATTTGACACTTCAATATAAGCATTCAGAATTGTTCGTTCATAATCATAAACCGCTTGAATCTGTTTTGAATTGGCACTTTTGTATGTGGCAATGATAGCGTTTTTATTGATAACTGGTCCAACCAAATCACCTGCTAACGATGCCATCAATGACGCTGGAAGATTGGCTAATAATAATGGATTGAAAGACCTAAAACCCAAGGCAGCTCCTAACCTCAAAGAAGGATAAAAATTAGCTTTAGTAACGGTTACATTCAATTTGGCCGCTTCCAATTTCAATTCAGCTTGTCTAATATCAGGACGATTTTCTATCAACTGCGATGGAATTCCGGTATAAACTTTATTCGGCATTAACTCATTAAATCGCTGTGAGTTTCTTTGAATATGTTGCGGAAATCTACCCACCAAGAAGTTAATACGGTTTTCAGTCTCGACAATTTTTTGCTGAATGTCGTATTGAAGACTTTGAGTTTTATAGACCTCCGCTTCAAACCTACGAACTGCCAGTTCTGTAACCTTTGCGGCATCCTTTTCTTGTCTAATGATTGAAAGGGCATTATTGAGAATCACGATATTTTTTCTAATAATATCCAATTCATTATCAAGTGCCATCAATTCATAATAAGAATTGGCAATTTCAGCAACAATGTTGGTAACCAAGAAATTTTTCCCTTCAATCGAAGATAAATAATTAGTAACTGCCACTTTACGGGCGTTACGCAGTTTATGCCAAATATCGACTTCCCAACTGGCAAATGCCCCAAAATAGGTATTTGGCAAAACATCGGGCGTTGCTGTTCCAGGTTTAATTTCAGTAGCAGCATCACTCGCACCTTGACTTGTGTATCTCGAAACTTTTTCGATACCAGCTCCTCCGCCTACATTTAGGAAAGGTAAATATTCTCCTTTTCTGGCTTGTATTTCATTTCTGGAAATCTCAATTTCCTGTAAAGTAATATTTAATTCCTGATTGTTATGTAAAGCCGTATCAATCAGACCCAACAGATTTGGGTCTGTAAAATATTCCTTCCAGATGGTTTTTGCCGTATTGGTACTGTCCTGAGCGTTGTTGAAACGCTCAGGAACCGACTTATTTTCATTTTTATTCATCAGAACCAATGATTTTGGTACACAGGCTGACATCAGTAATAATATTCCGAATATTATTGACTTATTTTTCATTCTTTTATTTTTCATTGTCTGATTGCTTAAAGTTGTCGATTGCGTGAACAAATTCTTCTGACAACGGACTTTCATCTTCATCTTTAATCATTTTTCTACCATCGGCCAAACTACCAAATATAAAATATAAGCCTGGGATAATGATAACGCCGAAGATAGTACCGAATAACATACCACCAAGCGCCGAAGAACCAATGGTACGGTTACCAATCGCTCCTGCACCAGTAGCGGTAATCAAAGGAATTAATCCTGCCACGAAAGCAAAGGAAGTCATTAAGATAGGACGGAAACGTACTCTGGCTCCCTCAATCGCTGCATTCAGAATTGTTTCTCCTTGTTGGCGTTTTTGTACGGCAAATTCCACGATTAGAACGGCATTTTTACCTAACAGACCCACCAACATGATAAGCCCAATTTGTGCATAAATGTTGTTTTCTAATCCCATCAATTTCAACAACAAAAACGAACCAAATACCCCAACGGGTAAGGATAATACTACTGCTAAAGGAATGATAAAACTTTCATACTGAGCGGCTAAAACAAAGTAAACGAATGCCAAAACAATCAAGAATACGTACAGCGCCTCATTCCCACGATTCGCTTCATCATAAGAAAGACCTTCAAATGCGATATCGTAACCTTTGGGAAGTGTTTTTGCGGAAACTTCTCGGATCGCTTGTATGGCATCAGCCGTAGTATAACCTTTTGCGGGAAGTCCCTGTATCGCCGCTGAATTGTATAAATTGAAACGGGTAATTTCATTGGGACCTTGACCTTTTTTAAGCGTCATAAATGATGAATAAGGTACCATTTCTCCTGCTTCGTTTTTAACAAAAAGCTTTAAAAGATCAGTGGGAAGTCTTCTAAAACTTGGGTCAGACTGTACATATACTTTGAAGAACTGGTTGAATTTCGTAAACCCTTGTTCGTAAGTACTACCAATCAAAATATTGAGGTTATTCATCGCCTTGCCGATAGAAACGCCTTTTTGCATCGCCAACTTATTATCAATCTCAAGTTCATATTGAGGGTAATTCGCCGCAAAAAATGTAAATAAACCCGTGAGTTCTTTACGTTTGCTCAAATTAGCCATGAACTCCTTGTTGATTTTATCAAATTCACGGTAATCCGTATCGGTTGTTTTATCTAATAATCGCATCGAAAATCCGCCCGAAGTACCAAAGCCAGGAATGGCAGGTGGTTCAAAGAATTCAACCGTAGCGCCCAAATTCCTTGTTTTTCCTTCCAATTCTTCCATGATTTCTTTTACGTTTTTGTCACGATCCGACCAAGATTTAAGGTTAATCAAACAAGTACCAGCGTTTGACCCACGTCCCTCGGTCATAATTTCGTAACCTGCCAAAGAAGATACGGATTCGATTCCCTTCACTTCTTCACAAATTTTCTGAAGTCGTCGGGAAACTTCATTGGTTTTTTCTAAGGTCGAGCCAGGAGGGGTTTGTATAATAGCATAAATTGTACTCTGATCTTCATTTGGAATAAATCCCGATGGCAGAATTTTACTTTCGTAGGCTATTCCAGCACAGAATACCAATAATATTATCAACGTAAGCGCTCTTCGATTAACAATTAATTTTAACAAATCTACGTACCATCCTGTCAATTTATCAAAACCTTGGTTGAATTTATCGAGAGATTTGGATAGAATGTTTTTCTTTTTGACTTGCCCATGATTATTTTTCAAAAGCATAGCACAAAGCACTGGCGTAAGTGTGAGGGCTATCAAAGCTGAAATCACAATAGAACTTGCCATTGTAATAGAGAATTGTCGATAGAAGGTACCCACTGGCCCGGACATAAATGAAATAGGAAGAAATACCGACACCATTACCGCCGTAATTGCGATAATCGCCCCACTAATCTCGCCAAGCACTTTTTTGGTGGCCATAAACGGTGTGAGATGTGGCTCTTCTTCCATTTTGGCATGAACCGCCTCCACGACGACAATGGCATCATCTACTACTATACCAATTGCCAAAACAAGGGCAAAAAGTGTAATTAAGTTGATGGAAAGGCCAAAAGCCTGAATAACAAAAAACGCCCCAATTAAGGATACTGGAACCGCCAGAATCGGGATTAAGGTAGAACGCCAATCGCCAAGGAAAATAAAAACAACCAAAGCTACCAGAATAAATGCGTCCCTCAGCGTATCAATTACTTGCTCAATAGACGCATCCAAAAATTTCGATACATCATAACTGATTTTATAATCCACTCCCGGAGGAAAAGACTTTTTCATGATATCGAGTTTCTCTTTTACTTGCGCAATTACTTCATTGGCATTACTACCATAGTTTTGTCTCAATACAATAGCGGCCGAAGCTTTACCATCAAGATTTGAATAAATATCAAAGAATTCACTTCCCAACTCTACTTTGGCAACATCCTTTAAATGAATGCTTTCACCTTGGGCGTTGGCTCTGATAATAATATCTTCGTATTCTTTCGGATCGCTATACCTTCCTTTG
The DNA here is from genome assembly GCF_964672035.1 of Arcicella sp. Taxonomy (NCBI): domain Bacteria; kingdom Pseudomonadati; phylum Bacteroidota; class Cytophagia; order Cytophagales; family Flectobacillaceae; genus Arcicella; species Arcicella sp. The sequence goes on along the minus strand of NZ_CBABQS010000020.1, from coordinate 24,336 downwards.
TAGGTAAGTACATATTCAAGTGATTGGGCAGCAATTCCAGAACTTTGTCCAATCCGACCGGGGCGACCAATAATACTTTGCTCGCCAATGGCTTTCATCACTTCCTCCGTAGAAATACTATACGCACGCATACGCTCTGGGTTTAGCCAAACACGCATCGCATATCTCCGACTCCCCAATATTTGCGCTCTGGCAACCCCTTTGGTTCGCTGTAGCTCAGGAATCATTTTAACGGTTGCGTAGTTAAACAAAAACTTTTCATCAATGCTTTTTTCCTTGGAATAAAGATTGACATACATGAGCATACTTGGTTGAACAGGTGAAATGATAACTCCTTCACGCTGAACTAATTCAGGTAAGAGTGGCATAACCTGATCCACCCTTGTTTTTACCCTGATAACGGCAATATTTGGATCAGTCCCAGGTTCAAAAATAATCCTAAGCGTGGCCTCACCAGCACTGGTTGCATCAGTAGCAATATATCGCATATCCTGAACGCCGTTGATGGCCTGTTCCAAGGTAATCAGGGTTGATTTGACCAATACATCAGCACTGGCTCCAGGATAGGCTATAAATATATTAACTGTTGTTGGGGCAATATCAGGGAATTGTGAAGTAGGCAATTTCTTGATTGCCAACAAACCGACAAACACAATCATGATTGATATCACAATGGCGAATACTGGTCTTCGTATGAATTGATTAAACATATCTTTTATTATTTAGATGAAATAAATAGCTATTCGGCATACAAACTTAAATGTGATATAACAGAATCAGGTTGTAAGAATTTGTACTGAATTTTTTGGTTTTCACTCACCTGACGTAAACCTTCCAACAGGATTTTGTCACCCTCTTTTAGACCACTCTGAACGGCAAATATGTTGGGAAGTTCGGCAGCTATCTTAATTTCTCTCGACCGAATCACATTGTTTTTATCTACCACATAGACATATTTCTTTTCCAGTACCTCGAAAGTAGCTTTTTGTGGAATTAATAATGCCGAGTTTAGGGGTTGTGTAATGATGATACTCCCCGTTTCTCCATGTCTCAAAAGTCCTTCTGGATTAGGGAAAGTTGCTCGGAAAGCAATATTTCCAGTTTCGTTATTAAAATCTGCCTCAACAGTTTGAACAATACCGGGAAACTTAAACATCTGATTATTAGCCATCAAAAGTTTTACGTTCAACATATCTTCTTTATTCTGATGGGTTTTAATGTTCAGATATTCGGCTTCTGGAACGTTGAAATAAACCCACATTTTGCTATTATCCGACATCGTTGTCAGTAAGTCACCTTCGTTAACAAGACTGCCAAGCCTTACCTGAAAATGATCCATAATCCCGCTAAAGGGAGCTTTTATGGACGTAAAACCTAAATGAACTTGCGCAATTGCCATTTCGGCTTTTGCTTTATTCAATTTTGCTTTGGCCAAAGCCAATTCATTTTTTGAAACAATATTGCTATCGGCGAGGGATTTCGTGTTGAGATATTCTCTTTCAGCGAAGTTGGCTTCTGCTTCAGCTTTGTTGAATTCTGCATTGTACATAGCGGGCATAATTTGAAACATTAATTGCCCTTGTTTTACGTACTTTCCTTCATCCACATAAATCTTCTCCAAATAGCCTTTTTCTAAAGCTCTCAATTCGATGTGCTGAATCGCCCGAATTTGACAAACATAATTAGCTAAAACCACCGTGTCTTTCTTTAAAGGACTGGTAACAAGGAAGGTAACTTGTTCTTGTTTTTCTTCCTTTTTTGATTCACAACTGGCAAGGCACAACAAAGCACCAACACCCGCAAGGATGAGATTTTTTTTCATGATCATTTTCTTTGTAATGAAGTGTTCGGTAGAATTAGACACAACAAGACTGAAAGCCGTTGTTAATAGCCAATTACACTTTACAATTTTAAATAAAATTTGTTGGGAGATGATTAGGGCAAAGATTAATTGCCGCTAATAGTACACCTGTTTAAACAGGTGCAATGTCAAATCATATTCTGAATACTTGGAATACAATGAATAACTTATGGTAGGAGAAATGAGATAAATGCTTACTGAAATGTAAGACTTTAATATTACTGAGAAAGAAAAATTTGTTGTACCAACTGTAAAAAAGCGCAGAAGAAATATGAGCATTCTCTACATTCTTTTTTTGTGATATGATACTACCTTTTCTATCTTCTTCAATTTTTTCATCGTAATCAAAAAGTATATTTTCGCTACCATCGGATAAAGTAGATGAGAAAGCAACATTAAAATAACGTTGGAGATTACCAATATTGTCATCAGGGGAAGCATGATGTTTTTCTATTGGATGATGAGAAGCACATTGTCTGTACACATTAGCATCGAGTTGACCGCTAAAGTTCAACACGAGAATGCATAGAGTAATCAGATATTTGATGTGTGCTTTTATCATTGAAACGCCAAAAGTACTTCACGTTATAAACACAAGCAAAATTTTTAATCCTAAATTTTCACTTAAAATGAAAAATTCTTTTATTTATTATATTATTTCTTTTATTATTGAAAAATAAGTAAGCAAATAAAAATAATATTCTGAAAATTTAAAACTTTTGAATGCGTAAGAGTTTGTATATAGTTGTTTGGGAATGGTAAAATAAATTGTAAATAGTTACGAAATAAATTACAACATTGGCTCAATCATAATCACTTCTTCTTTCTCCACAATCACTTGCCCATCACCCAAATCACGGGTTTTTCTGACGAATTTTTTGGGCGTAACAATCACTGGACAAAGTGTGTCGCTCTTTCGTTTGGAAAAATAGGCGGCCAATCCTGCGGCACGTTCAATCACATTTATCGGAAAATTTCTGCCTGCTTGTTTACGTATCACCACGTGCGAACCGGCCACATCACGGGCGTGAAGCCATAAATCATCTTTTCGAGCGTAGCGTTGGGTGAGTAAATCATTATTTTTAGAATTTCTTCCCACCAAAATCTCGTAGCCTTCAAACTTGAAATATTTGAATAAATCCTGAACTGTTTCTACATTTTTCTGAGAAGTTTCCAATTGATTGGCTTTCTGAAATTTTCTGAATTCTTTGAGGGTTTCAACCGCTTCAATCGCTTGAATTTGCTGGTCGATCTGGCTGGAATCTTCTTCTTTCGCCTCAATATTCTCCATGAGTTTTTGGATTTCTATCTTCTCATTTTTTGATTTTCGGTAATAATTTTCTGCGTTTTTTTGGGGGGAATAATCTGGCTTTAGTCTTATTTTCAGTGGTTTATCTCTATAGAAATCATATAATTCAATGACTTCTGTTCGTTCGGGAATGACATGTAGATTTGCCATAATAATATTGGCAATTTCATCGTGTTTCACACCCGTATCTATGCTTGAAAGCTGTTGGTAATTTTTATCAATATAAATCTGACAACGTGTTTTTTGCTTCAATAAAGCCTTAATTAGTACGGCTTTTTCCTTATCAAAAACATTAATCCGAGTGAAGGCATAATAAAAATTATTACTCGCTTCAATCGGGTCTTCAAACGTTTTTTGAATCTCTCCACCTTCTTTAATTAAGGATAAAACAGGCTGAAAATCGAGTGTTTTTAGGTAAAAAGTAGGATTGTTTAATTGATTCAAAAGTGTCTGAATATCGTCCCAAGTAGGGTTTGGAATGGTCTTTAAATATTGGGTGATTTCTTTGCCAAAAGTAGGAAAAGTGGTTTTCAAACCATTCAATAAAAAGCCTTCTTTACTTTGGTCAATCTCACGGTCGAGGGTATCAAGGTCAAGGTTATTATCGGCTATTAATTTGTTATGGAGCAGGTCAATCACTTTATTTTCATGTAGAAGAATGAGATTAGAACGATTGCCATACATCTTGAAAAGTAATACAAAATCGTTCTCAAAATAAATGCCAAAGGCTCTTTCATTCAAAAATTGTCGAACGCTAATCACCTTTAAATCAATGAGTTCCTTGAACAAATTAGCAGAATTTCGTCCCGCTCTTTTGAAATCATTGGGGAAATTTAGACAGGCAAAATCTGGATGAAGAACTGCTTTGATATAAAAATCTTTTTGCTGTTTCCATTGTTTTCCATCGGTACAAAAACCAATCAAAAGCTCATCTTTTTCTTGCGAAAAACACTCTGCCATCACCATGCCAACTAATTCAGTTTCAAGGCGTTTTGATAATTGACGGAGGAAATAATAATTAGTTTGCATTGTTTTAGGGATTAGGTGGTTAGGAAATTAGGAATTGGGAAAATTGAAGAGTACGTAAATTAGTGATTGGCTAATTGGTGATGATGCAAATTAGGGATTAAGCAACTAATAGACTAAATATCTTATAATTAAATAACTTAAAGAGTTGAAAGTGGATTTTCCCTAATCCCTAATCCCTAATCCCTATTTCCCTAATCCCTATTTCCCTAATTTTCGATATGCCTCAGAATTATTGGGGTCGAGGGAAGATAGGAGTGGGACAATTTTCTTGCGTTCATCCAATGGTGCATCACCATAAATATTAATTAATTCTGGGAATTTTGCTTCAAAAAATAAACGATACCAAATTTGTCCAGGACGAGATTGACTTATTTGTTTAATCTGATTCAAATAGTCCGTAATTTGCTTTCTCCCACCAGCTGGATTAGTGGAATAATTATCCATCGCCATCCGATGATACGTATAAAAACCTTCTCTGAGTGGCTGTAATTGCTGATTTAGTAAATTTTCCGAAACCCAATAACGGTTACGAATATCATTAGAAGCCGTCCAAGCACCACCAGCTGATTGCGCTAAATTGACTACATTCAAGGCTTTTTGAGCATAATTTGTTCCTCCCATTTTTCCGAAAGAATCATAGTCAAAAGCCAACGCTACGTATGCGTAAAAAGCCAATATTTGCGTAAGATTATCGTTGAAATTATTATCATTATACGTTAGAGGTGTACCAGCAACGTATTTAAAATTAAAACTTTTATCAATATAGTTTAACAAAACGGTTTCATAATTTGTCCCATAAACGGGTCTGCGAACTTGAAAATCGGCATTGGCTTCATAATCACCTCCTGCCGTTGCTTTAGTCATAATAATGGCTAACGAGCAATTGATTTTTTCTTCCGTCGAAAAATTATCATTTGACCATCTTCTATTATTCAAAAATTCTTGAATAACATTCTGAATTTCTGGATAGATCGTTGTCGCTCCACGTTGCTCATTTACCTGCAATTGGTCAGTCGAAATGCTTACTTTGCAATTCAATTCTTGAGCAAAAAGCTTTGAGTTTTGAGCAATGAGCAATGAGAGAAAAATGAGTAAATTGTATTTTTTCATATTCTGTTCAGCCCGAAGGCTGTTTGTTTATTCCAGTTGAAATCTGGTGACGTTGAGCCTGGAGGCTCTTTTTATTCAAACGTGGACGTTTAAACCAGTTGCGTAAAATCTATTAAAAAATCTGTCCAAATGCGTCTAATCTGTGTTATCCGTAGTCTAATTGTTTTAGTAAGACAATACTCTTGTCACTTCATCCACAATATCCATCGCTACATCTTGCTTAGATTTTAAATCAAAATTAATCATTGTGCCATCTCTTTTAATAATGCAGATTTTGTTGGTATCATGCCCAAAACCTGCCCCCGAATTTTGTAGCGAATTCAACACAATCATGTCCAAATTCTTTGATTTTATTTTACCAATGGCATTTTCAACTTCATTATCCGTTTCCAAAGCGAAGCCTACCATCAATTGTTCTGGGCGTTTTAAAGCGCCTAAAGTTTTGGCAATATCAGTTGTCTTGGTTAGTTCAATAGTAAACGTATCTTCCTTCTTCTTTATTTTCTTATCGGCTACCACGGCAGGTGTATAATCAGCTACGGCAGCGGATAAAATAATAATATCGGCTTCATCAAAATATAGTTGAGTTGCTTCATACATTTCTTTTGCCGAGCGAACTTCTACTAAATTAATGCTTGTATCGGGTGATTTTAAGGCAACTTGCCCACTTACCAGCGTAACATCGGCACCCGCTTTGGCAAATTTATCTGCAATGGCATAGCCCATTTTTCCCGTTGAATGATTACTGATAAAACGAACTGGATCAATCGGTTCTTGGGTTGGTCCAGCGGTAATCAATACTTTTTTGCCCTTCAAAATAGGGTTTCCTGAGAAATATTTTGTCAGAATTTCCACTAATTCTTCGGGTTCAGCCATTCTTCCTTCGCCTACCAAACCGCTCGCCAATTCTCCAAAATTTGATTTAATGAGTTGATTACCAAAAGATTGCAATTTTCTAAGATTCTCAATCGTACTTGGATGTTGATACATATCCAAATCCATGGCAGGGGCAAACATCACTGGACATTTTGCTGAAAGATAAACTGCCGTTAATAAATCATCACAAATGCCATTCGCACATTTTGCGAGCGTATGAGCCGTTGCGGGGGCAATCAAAATGAGATCTGCCCACAATCCCAAGTCCACGTGATTGTTCCAAGTTCCCGTTTGGTCTTTCACAAATTCCGAAAGGACAGGTTTTTTAGAAAGCGTTGATAATGTTAAAGGTGTAATAAATTCCTTTGCCGCTTGAGTCATAACTATTTGAATTTCAACCCCTTCTTTGACTAAAAGTCGAGTCAAAAATGCAATTTTATATGCCGCAATGCTGCCAGAAATTCCGAGGAGGATTTTTTTATTTTTTAACATTGGTAAATTATTTTGGTTCTACTACGATTTATACGGTATGATAGGTTTTCAACCTGTTAATGGATTCCGTTTGACAGGTTGAAAATCTGTGTCCTACCGTAGAACCATTATTTCCTAACTCGTTTCTCCAAATCAGCCCTCGGAATACTCAATATTCTGCCCAAAGGTTGTCCGTTTCTTAAAGTAATCACTTTCAAAGTAACTGGACCCGACGGAATTTCAATCGGAGCGGTATATTTTGGTGAAAATTTATCGGGAAAAGAATCATCCGTTGTATAGAAAATATCCACGCCTTGAAGGTCGTTACTCATTTCACAAATCAATTTTTCTCCATCTTTTTTGGTGGTAACGATGGCATCATAAACCGCTTTTGAAACCTTCAAATTAGCCGCATCAAAACGCTGAAAATGATTTTCAGTTCTTGTCATAAAGCCATCCCAATCTTTCTTTTCCTTCGGACTCCAAGTTGTTTCCGCAATCGCAAATGCTCTCGGATACGTCATATACAAAGCATGACGGTAGTTCTGAATTTGTTCGGTCCAAAGGTTTCCTTGCGCACCCAAAATGTATTTTGCGTCTGTACTATCAGGAACTGGCTCAAACGAATAGGTTTTTCTCAAAGATAAACTGGCATAAATTGGCTTCTCAACGGTTGGGTCACCTTGCATATAATCTAAATAGGCAAAAGTAGAGGGCGACATCACCACATCATGTTTTTGTTTGGCTGCTTCAATGCCACCCTTCATGCCTCTCCATGACATTACAGTGGCGTTGGGAGCCAGTCCGCCTTCCAAAATTTCATCCCAACCAATCATTACCTTGCCTTTTTTATTGATAATTTTCTCTACTCTTTTTACAAAATAACTCTGTAATTCATGGGTGTCTTTCAAATTATTCTTCTTCATAAATGCCTGACAACCAGCATCTTCTTCCCAATATCCGTGATAACATTCATCACCACCCATGTGAATATATTTGTTTGGAAATAATGGGGCTATTTCCGTAAAAACTTTATCCAAAAACTCATAAACTTTTTCATCCGACGGATTTAAAGTGTTTTCAATGTTCATTTTGAAAGTACCATTTGGAAACCAATCAGCGAAATTTGTCCCTGGGTTTACGTATCTTTTCAAATCTTTTTTGGTGGATAATTCTGGATAAGCCGCCAAAACGGCCATACTATGTCCAGGCACATCAATTTCTGGCACAATCGTCACGTTTCTTTCCTTGGCATAAGCCACAATTTCTTTCACATCCTCTTGGGTATAAAATCCTCCATACGTAGCAGGTTCACCTTCTTTAGGGTCATCACGATTCCCAAAACCGCCATTTCTAACCACTCGCCATGCTCCAATTTCAGTCAATTTTGGTAAAGATTTTATCTCAATTCTCCAACCATTATCATCCGCCAAATGCCAGTGAAAAGTATTTAATTTATAACGAGCCATCAAATCAATGTAACTTTTAACTTCTTCTTTCGTGAAAAAATGACGGCTTACATCCAACATTAAACCTCTCCAACCAAAACGTGGATAATCCGTTATTTTACAACCCATTATCGGAAATATTCCCATCGAAAATTCCTTGTTTTTAGCCTGTGTAGGCATCATTTGGCGGAGCGATTGGATGGCATAAAATAGTCCTGCGGGTTTATTGGCAGTCATTTTAATGGTTTCGCCCGTAACTTCGAGCGTGTAACCTTCATTGCCTAATTGAGCGTTTGGCGTTTTATTAATGGTAAAAATAATGACTTTATCCTGCATCGTCGGCTTCTCAACTTTCTTAAAAATAGGCTTTTGTCCACCCATAAATCCCAAGGAATTCACAAAGTTCTCGGCAATTTTCTTAGCATCTGCATTATCATCCGTCACATCAATACTAATGCGGGAATCTAACATAAACATATTCATTCCGCCCGTGGTAGAAACCTCGAAACTTACAGGAGCAGGAATGATATTATTCTGGGCAAAAGTGGTAATGGAAGTCAGTAATAGAAATAGTATTTTTTTCATTGTTTTTGTTGATTTGTTGGTATTTATAAAATTCATGTAAAGATAGCTTTTTCATGAATATAAACTAAAACTGAAAAATACGTTAAATAACTTAATAAATAGTTTTGCAACTGAAAAATAAGTTATACATTTGAAGTATGGAAGAATTAACAAGAACAGAGGAACGAATTATGCAAACATTTTGGCAATTGGGAACCGCCTTTGTCAAGGATATTATTGAGCATATTGACGAAGACCCGAAGCCACCGTACAACACTATTTCATCGGTCGTGAGGATTTTGGAAAAGAAAGGCTACGTTGGTTATAAAGCTTACGGAAAGACGTATGAGTATTTCCCAATTATCACGAAAGAAGAATATGCGAAACAGTCATTCAGAAAAATTTTGAACAATTATTTTGATAACTCAGCTACAAATTTGATGTCTTTTTTAGTGAAAGAAGAACAACTTTCGGAGGAGGAATTGGAGGCTTTACGGAAAATTATAGGCTGAAAAAAGTGAGGAGTTATAAACGATGAGTGATGAGTTTTACGTGAAAGAACTCAAAACTTATGCCTCAAAACTTATCACTCATCATTCATAACTCATCGCTCAAAAACATGAACTACTTACTCGAATCCACTGTCTGTATAACGATATTTTACGGACTTTACTATTTGATTTTCAAACGATTAACTTTCATAAGGCTTAATCGGATATACTTGCTTTCGAGTTTAGTAATCGGGCTTTCTTTGCCTTTGATTTCGTATCAAATTAAAGAAGTTGTAAAGATTTCTGTGACTGTGGAATATGAAGAAACAAGTCTTGTTCCATTAGTCATGAATAGTTCTACGCCCTTAATCTCAAACACTCCAATCGAAGAAACTTTTGACTGGAATATTATTTTTCAAGGAATTTATGTTTTAGGAATTTTATTTATGGTGATGAAATTTTCAATAATTATCTATAAACTATTGAAAATCAAAAGTATATCATCGGGAAATGATTTCATTTCAACCCAAAGTAAATACGCTAATTCTTCATTTTTTAACTTGATTTTTATTGATGATTCTAACCTTTCGGAGAATGAAATCAATCAAATTTTGGAACACGAAAAATGGCATATTCGGCTTCTGCATTCTTATGATTTATTATTTGTCGAAATCTTGAAAATCGTTTTCTGGTTCAATCCTATTTTATGGTTGTATCAACGTTCACTCTCAGAAATTCATGAATATGAGGTAGATACCCGCATGATACAGTCGTATAATCCACAGTTGTACGCTCATTTATTGTTAAAATTAGCAAATCCGACCACCCAATCGGCGACCCATCAGTTCAGTCGCAAACCTTTGACCGACCGTATTCATTTTTTATTCACTAAACAAAAATCCGTACCTATGAAACGATTAGCGTATTTGTCCGTTCTGCCCATTTTAGGAGCATTTTTCATGGCTTTTTCTGTGGAGAAAGTAATTGATTATCAAGAGGTTGAAGAGAGTTCTAAGTATTTTAAGATTGTGCGGAATACAGATTATGATGGGTTTCCAGATTTGAGCGTTAAAGAAAATAAAGTTATCTCAACTTTATATCTTAACAACGGGAAAATTGCTTTTGTAATTAATCCAAATAAAGTTTCAGAAGAAGCTGTAAATGATGCTGCGAAGTATTTTAAGGATTATGGTTTTACGCTAAAAGTATTGAGTAAGCAATTAAATGCTACGAAGAAAGATTTAGCGAAGATGGAAATTGGTTTAACCGAAGACGAAAGCAATAAGAAAGCGAGGCTGAAAAATAAAGTGAGTGCTAAAACAGATTTACCAGAAAAATTTAATTTCGATTTGGTAAAAATGAGAAAAAAGTCAGGGAAAAGGTTAGATGCAATTATAACCATTTTGGCGGTGAAGTCTTCGGGGTTACATTTTGTATCGTCTTTAGCACCTCCGCCGCCGCCCCCAGTTCCTCCTTTGCCGCCTAAAAATATGCCACCAGAACCGCCCAAACCACCTTTACCACCTGTAAAAGTTGGATTAAATTATAGAAATAACTATGCAGAAGATTTAATCGATAGAGCTTTTGCAGAAGTTTTTGATGGAACAAGATCTACAATTAATGTACCTTATAAGAACATTAACTATCTTATTTTTGAAGGAAACAAATTACAAAGAAATATATTTATTAGTAAAGTTGTCACTCAAAAAGATTGGCAGTCCTATTTAGATTTTACAAATAAAGATAATTATTTTTCAAATGAGTTTAGAAGCAAAATGATTCCTGATAATTGGGCAAGAGTCATAGTAAAATCCGATAAAAGCCCCGTTGAATTTGTTTCTTTTGAACAGGCAAGTGAATATTGTAAATGGAAGACTGAATTTTTTAATGGTCAATTCAAAGATAAAAAATATAATTACCAACAGATGGTTTTATTTAATTCTAAGAATGGTAAAAAATATAAGTTTAGATTACCAAATGAGAAAGAATGGCAAACAGCCTTAAGTAAAAAAATAAATCGTAGTACTAAATTTAGTTCGGTTGGATTTTGTTATATTTTAGAGAAAGTGTAGATTTTATTAAACATCAAAAAAGGCTTCTGAATCACCTCAGAAGCCTTTTTTGTAAATATCTCAACCATTAAGCGTGCAAAGCCCGATTCTCAGTAGCTGCCAAACAAGCCTCTTTCATTGCTTCCGTATAAGTTGGGTGAGCATGAGACATCCGTGCAACATCTTCTGCCGAAGCACGGTATTCCATCGCTACCACTGCCTCCGCAATCATGTCAGCGGCTCTTGCACCAATGATATGAACGCCCAAAATTTCGTCCGTAGTTTTATCAGCCAAAACCTTCACTAAACCGTCGGTATCCATCGAAGCCGTGGCACGTCCCAATGCTTTGAAAGGGAATGAACCAGTTTTATAAGCAATACCAGCCGTTTTTAATTCCTCTTCTGTTTTTCCAACTGAAGCCACTTCTGGCCAAGTATAAACAACGCCTGGAATCAAATTATAATTAATATGAGGTTTTTGTCCTGCAATAGTTTCAGCCACAAAAACGCCTTCTTCTTCTGCTTTATGCGCCAACATTGCTCCACGAATTAAATCTCCAATAGCGTAAATATTTGGTACATTCGTTTGTAAAGTATGTTCATCAACCACTACTTTTCCTCTATCCATATTGATGCCTACGGCTTCTAAATTTAAGCCTTCGGTGTACGGACGACGGCCAATACATACTAACACATATTCACCAGTCAATTTCACTTCTTCACCCGCTGAATTAGTTGCTGTAACGGTGGCATCATCTCCATTGTTAACAACATTCGTTACTTTATGAGAGAAATAATAATCAACGCCTAACTTTTTGATTGATTTCTGCAATTCTTTTCCCATCGTTTTATCCATCGTTGGAATCATCGAATCGGCAAATTCTACAAAGCTAACCTTCGTACCCAAACGTGCATAAACAGAACCTAACTCTGCTCCAATTACACCTGCACCAATGACAACCATTGTTTTTGGAACTTCTGTTAAATTCAAGGCTTCCGTTGAAGTGATAACTCGTTTTTTATCAACGGGCATCGAAGGCAAAACGGTTGGTTTTGAACCCGTAGCGATGATGATATTTTTCGATGTTAAATCCTCCGATGTACCATCTGCTTTTGTGACTTTAACGGTATTTTTATCAACAAAAGAACCAAGACCATTATAAGTCGTGATTTTATTTTTTTTCATCAAAAACGTAATACCATCGTTCATTTTTTTCACAACGCCCGATTTACGATTAATCATTTGCGTCATATTTGCCACAGGAGCAGAGATTTCAATTCCGTGTTCTGCAAAAGTATGAGCGGCATTATAAAAATGCTCTGATGAATCCAAAAGTGCTTTTGAAGGAATACAACCCACATTTAGGCAAGTTCCGCCCAAGACACTATATTTTTCGATGATGGCAGTTTTCATGCCTAATTGTGCTGCACGAATGGCGGCTACATATCCACCAGGTCCTGAACCAATTACTATTACGTCGTATTGCATTGTTATAAATTTTCGATTATTCTAAATTATTATCCAGCTTGTCCATCACCATCAAGGTCAAAACCTGTTTTGCGATATTCACTAACGGTATTTGCATTGCCAATTTTCTTAAAAATAAATGAAACTTGGGTTGTCGTTCCGCCCGAATTGATGGAAGTAGTATTTACTAATTCCCAACCTTCAGTGCCAAATTATGCCAGCATTTTATTGACTACCTTTGCATCCAGTCCATATTTTCCATTGCCATTGGCATCAAAAATAGTAGGATTTACATCTGCAATTACGGTAAGATAGTCCCATTTAATTAAGCTCATATTTTAGGAAATGGTTATCTCTAATTCTTAAATTTTCCGTCTTATCATTACTCCAATTCTACGTTTTAGAAGCAATATGCCTTGCCTGTATAAACACAAGTAGCTGTATTGAAGGATTTTCTCCAATCAGAGCAATTCAAAGCAAGTTCTATTTTATCTTTATTGTGAGCAACAACATTGGCAAAGAGTATAGGAGTATGATTTTTACCGTATTCAGGATTTCCTAAAAGCACCCACTTATTTGGAAAAAGCTTTTTTATTTCCTTAAAACTCAAAACTTGATTTTCCATATTTATTTAGGGATTGGGAATTAGGGATTTGGGTTTACTACTAATCCCTAATTACCAATCCCTGATTTTCTATACATCCAATAACAAACGTGTTGGGTCTTCCAACAATTGTTTTACTCTTACCAAGAACGAAACGGATTCCTTACCATCAACAATTCTATGGTCGTAAGAAAGTGCTACGTACATAATTGGACGGATAACTATCTGCCCATCAACTACTACGGCACGTTCAACGATATTGTGCATTCCCAAAATCGCTACCTGTGGAGCATTAATAATTGGCGTTGATAACATTGAACCAAATACACCACCGTTAGTAATTGTGAATGTTCCACCTGACATTTCTTGTAAAGTCAACTTATTGTTTTTAGCCAAAGTAGCCAGGCGTACAACTTCACTTTCGATGCCTGCCAATGATAAGTTTTCAGCATTTCTGATAACAGGGACTACTAAACCTTTTGGAGCAGAAACGGCAATTGAAATGTCACAGTAATCATTATAAACAATTTCTTCACCATCGATTGAACCATTCACGGCGGGATATTCTTTCAAAGCAACACAAACTGCTTTCGTGAAAAATGACATAAAGCCTAAACCAACGCCATGCTTTTCTTTGAATTTATCTTTGTATTTTCCTCTCAAATCCATGATTGGCTTCATGTCAACTTCATTGAAAGTTGTTAACATGGCAGTTTCATTTTTCACTTGAACCAAACGACGAGCCACTGTTTTACGCAATGACGTCATTTTTTCACGACGTTGATTACGATTTCCTGAGGTTGAAACCACTGGAGTTGGAGTAGCAACGGCAGGAGCCGAAGGTGTTGGTATTGCTACTGGAGCTGGTTTTACAGCACCGTTAGCATCTTCTTTTGTGATACGTCCACCCACGCCAGTACCTGACACGGTATTTGCATCAATTCCTTTTTCTGCCAGAGCTTTAGCAGCGGCTGGCGATGCGTGTCCTGCGGCATAATTGTTTGTTTGCGTAGGTGTTTCAACAGTTGCTTGTGGCGTTGAAACGGGTGCAATACTTGGCGTAACTGCCGCACCTGCACCAACTGTAATCGTTGCTACCACAGCACCGATGGCTAAAACAGAACCTTCGGCGGCTACGATATGAAGAATTCCAGCAGATTCGGCAGGAAGTTCGAAAGTGGCTTTGTCTGATTCTAATTCACATAAAACTTCATCCATTTTCACAGCATCTCCTTCTTTTTTACTCCAAGCTGAAATGGTTACTTCCGTGATCGATTCACCAACGGCAGGAACTTTAATTTCAATAACTTGTGCGCTTGCATTTGACACAGGGGCAGGCGCAACTGGTGGAGCAGGAGCTTCAACTGGTACTGGCGCTTCTGCGGGTGCAGGAGTACTAACAACAGGTGCTGGTGTTGGCGTTGAAGTGGATGCTCCAACTGGTTCAATTGTACAAATAACAGCTCCAATTGGAAGTGTATCACCTTCTTTGGCAACGATTTTCAAGACTCCTTCTGCTTCAGCAGGAAGTTCAAAAGTGGCTTTGTCTGATTCTAATTCACACAAAACTTCGTCCATTTTTACTACATCGCCATCTTTCTTATTCCAAGTAGCGATAGTTACTTCGGTTATTGATTCGCCTACTGGCGGAACTTTCATTTCAATTGCCATATCTCAATGCTGGATTGTTTTTATCCTTTTGTAATGTATTTTAATAAAATATTTTTATGCAAACGCTCTTTCCATCAACTCAGCTTGCTCAATAACATGAACTTTCAAGAAACCTGTGGCTGGCGAAGCTGATTTTTTACGAGCTACTAAACTATCAAAAATTTTCCAACCAAATTCTCTAATTATAAACGACCAATATCCCATATTTTCTGGTTCTTCTTGTACCCATAAAACTTTAGCTTTTGGATATTTATCTAATTCTGCTTGTACTTTTTTGGCTGGGAAAGGATGTAATTGCTCTACTCGCACAATGGCTACGTCTGAACGTTTTTCTTTTTCTTGTTTTTCTTGCAAATCATAGAAAATTTTTCCAGAACATAATAATACTTTTTTTACTTTCTTTGCTTCTGCGTAAGTATCACCATAAACTTCTTGAAATGAGCCATCCATAAATTCTGAAATTGGCGACATTACTTTTGGATTACGGAATAATGATTTTGGCGACATTATGATTAAAGGCTTACGGAATCTCCAAGTTAATTGACGGCGTAAAGCATGGAAAATATTGGCTGGTGTTGTCAAATTTGCTACGATCATATTTTCCTCGGCCGCTAATTGTAAAAATCTTTCAGGACGTGCATTTGAATGTTCAGGTCCTTGTCCTTCGTAACCGTGCGGTAAAAGCATGACCAAACCATTCATTGTTCCCCATTTAGATTCTTGAGAAGCAATAAATTGGTCAATCATCGTTTGAGCACCGTTGGCAAAATCACCAAATTGTGCTTCCCAAATTACTAAAGTATCTGGATTGGCAAGCGCATATCCAAATTCAAAACCTAAAACCGCATACTCAGAAAGTAACGAATTATAGATTTGTAATTGTTCTTGGTCTGCTTGAATATGATTTAATGAAATGTATGATTCATTCGTATTTGCTTCGTGCAACACTGCATGACGGTGCGAGAATGTTCCTCTCTGCACATCTTGACCAGATACACGTACAGGATTTCCGTCAACCAATAACGAACCATACGCCAAAGCCTCGGCAGTTGCCCAGTTTAATGAACCATTTTCAAAATAAGCTTTTCTATCGGCTAATACTTTTTCAATTTGTTTTAAGGCGGCAAAACCTTCTGGTAATTTTGAAAGTGCAATGGCAATTTTATCAATTGATTCTTTTGAAATGCCCGTTTTAGGAGAATTTTCAAAATCACCGTCTTGTGCATAACGTAATTCAGCCCAACGATTATCCAATTTTAAGGGATGATATTCTGGACGAATTTTTTGTTTAATCAAATCTAAACGAGCTTGTAATTCTGCTTTAAATTCAGAATCCATTTCACCCGCTAATTTTGCGTCAATATCTCCACGAGCAATCAATTTTTGATTATATAACTCTCTTGGATTCAAGTGGTTAGTAATATTGGCGTATAAAGTTGGTTGGGTAAATCGTGGTTCATCAGACTCATTGTGTCCGTTTCTACGATAACAAACCATGTCAATAAACACATCACGATTGAATTGCTGACGGAATTCTGCTGCCATTTTCGAAACAAAAACAACTGCTTCTGGATCATCACCGTTTACGTGGAAAACGGGCGCATCAATAATTTTGGCAACGTCTGTACAATAAATTGCTGAACGAGCATCTTCAAAATCTGTGGTGAAACCTACTTGATTATTAATGACAAAATGGATTGTTCCACCTACTTCATAACCTTTTAACTTCGCCATTTGGGTCACTTCATACACAATTCCTTGTCCCGCCACAGCCGCATCTCCGTGAATTAATATTGGAAGAATTTTGTCGTAATCACCTTCATAATGCGCATCAGCTCTGGCTCTACAAAAACCAATTACCAAAGGATTTACAGCCTCTAAGTGCGAAGGATTTGGCGCTAATTTCATCGACACTTCAGCTCCTGATGGAGTGATGTGTTTTGAAGAATAACCCAAATGATATTTTACGTCACCATCGCCATGAATTTGGTCGGGAAGATTGCCTTCGAAACCGTCAAAAATAGCATCATACGATTTGTGCATGATGTTGGCAAGTACGTTCAAACGGCCACGGTGAGCCATTCCAATCATCACTTCTTGAACACCTAAATCAGCTGACCGATTCACGATAGCATCAAGGGCTGGAATGGTAGTTTCGCCACCTTCCAAACCGAATCTTTTTTGACCCAAATATTTAGTACCCAAGAAGTTCTCAAAAACTACAGCTTCATTGAGTTTCTCTAAAATCTGTTTCTTTTCCGCAATAGAAGGATTGAAAGCCAGAGCTTCTTTTTCAATTTTTGCTCGTAACCATTCCTTCACTTCTGGCTCACGAATGTACATATATTCAAAGCCAACTGAGCCAGCATATATTGTATTAAGTGATTCAAGAATTTTACGCAAAGACACGGCCCCAATTCCTAAAAAAACACCCGCTTGAAATTCCGTATCCAAATCAGCCTCTGAAAGTGCATAATCTTTCAAATCTAACCTCGGACGACGGTCTTTTCGATCACGAATAGGATTGGTTTTTGCCAATAAATGTCCACGAGAACGAAAGGCTTTGATAAGACTAATGACCGCCATTTCTTTTTGAATCATCGAAGAATCAACCAGAGAAGTGGTAGTTGCTTTCGACTGACCATTTGAAACTCCATCTGAGCCATTCCAAGCGGCATGAAAGTCGAAGCCTTTAAAGAAGTTTTGCCAGCTAATATCTACTGAATTTGAATCTTGCAAATACGATTCGTAGAGGTCGGAAATCGCTGCTGTATCGGCGTTGGCAATATATGAAAATTGATCCATTATAAATTTTACGTAAATCGTTGTGTTTGTAAGTCAGATTTTACGTTTTGATTTCAAAAATGATTACAGATGGCAAAGTTAAGCTATGCTTACAAAATAAAGTGCCTTTTTTATTTGTTTTTTAGTATTAATTGCCAAATTTATATAGCTTATAAAATACGACTTTGAAAAGATTTGATTTCTTTGCAAAATACAAATGAAACTTTGTTCGTTGCTCTTATTTAGCAATTACCTCAAAATTCAGTAACTGTGAAAACTTTACTTTTATTCATATTCTTATTTTTTTCAAAATCTTTCAAAGAAAAAGAAGGTGATATTCAGTTTACAAAAGCCTACGAATTTGTCAATAAATTCGCCAAAAATGATGTTTCGTTGGCGGTTTGTCAGCATAATAACAAAACCAAAAAGGTTATCGTTTCCCCTCAACAAATCCCTTTTAGTTTAGTGAACGTAACGTGTAATTTTATCCAAAAGCGATATAAAAAAGAAGCCATGTCATGTTCGCAAATCAACATGAAAGAAGGTAGATTGATTCAAATTTCTTCCGATTCTGTTTATAAAGTAACTTCCACCGTCAAACCAATTCCGTTCAATCAAAGCGTGATGTACGAAAAAGCTCATGAACCTGAAATTGGCTATGTGACGATGTTTTCGGATGTCTATAAAAACTGCGTGATGATTGAATTACGTTATTTTTGCAACGATTCAACGGGAAATCCTTGGGGGAAAAAAGCCATGATTTTTTTGGTTGAATTTGATGCCAAGAATGAAATTAAAACGGTGTATCAAAATGAAAAGATGTATCGGTAAATGTCAGGAGAAAGGGAGAGAAGAAGGCAGGAGAAAGTGATATCGAAGGTGATAATTTATAATAGATTACTATTTTTCTCGCTCCCTTGCTGCTTTTTTCCTGTTTCCTTTTTAACAACCATATTATAAAACTTAATTTCAGGATTCATTTCATTCAATAAAATTGCTTCTTGTAATATTTCCATAAAAGCTTCTTCTTTTTCTTCATAATCCGCCAAACTTGTAAAGGTAATTCCTTTAATTAATTTACGAGCTTTGGCGTCTAAAAGTCCAGATTCATTGCTCAAATGAAAACCCTTGGCAAAGCAAACTTCCAAGCCTTTTGTTTTCTTGGAAACACTCAGATAACATAGATAATCAAAACAATAAAAAAAAGGCAAACTCCAAGATATTTGCTCACGAATATTGGGATGAGCAAGCATAATAACCTTGCGGATTTGTACAAGAAGAGGTTGTAATGATTTATCTTTACTTTCAATATAATCGTCGATATCAAAATATTTAGGCATAGGTATTGATTGATTAAGCTTTTAAAATATCCTTAAATATGACTGCAAAATTCTCAAATTTCAAAACCATACTTTTCCTTTTCCTACTAACACAATACGAAACGAATGCCCAAGGAATTCAATGGCAAACGGGCAGTTTTGAAAGTGTTTTGAATAAAGCAAAAGTCCAAAAAAAACTTATCTACGTAGATATTTATACGACTTGGTGTACACCCTGCAAACAAATGGATGCGGAGGTTTTTACGAATGCGAATGTAGGAAAAATATTTAATGAAAATTTTATCAATTATAAAATTGATGGCGAAAAGGGCGAAGGAAAAGATTTGGTAGAATATTTTGAATTAGATTCTTATCCAACGTCAATGTTTATTGATGCAGAATGGAATATAATTCAAAAATTGGAAGGCTTCCGCCCCGTTGAAAGACTGTTGGAATCAGCCGAAAAAATGAAGGAGCGCAGTAAAATAAGTGGATCGGATGATGACTTGGAACAGGCTTATTTGAAAGGTGGGAGAGATGCTCCGTTTTTATTGGAATATATCAAAGTCAGACAGCTCCAAAAAATTGATAATGGCGTTATTTTAGACGAATATTTATCAAAATTATCAGCCCAAGAATTAACTACTGAAACAACGCTGAAACTTATTATCGAAAATGTGTCTCAATTGCGTGGTAAGGCATTCGACTATTTAATGAGCCGTAAAAATGAACCCGTAATTGAACGGAAAATTAAAGGAATTATTTCTCAAAATCTTACGAGAGCTGGGAATCAAAAAAATGAAAAATTATTAATGGAAGTATTAGCTACCAATGGTCGTTTAAGCAGAACTTTTGCCGAAGCGAATGAATGGAATACAGAGGCAAAAATGAATTATTTTATGCTCACCAACCAAGCGAATAAGTTCTTTACCACGGCTGATTTTTTTATGGATACTTACTTTTTGAAAAAGGATTTATCTCCGATTAAAAACCAACCCGATTTACGAGAAATTTATACGCAAAAGTTAAGAAGAGCGTCAAAATTTGTATTGGATCATTATACTGAACGTGAAAAGTTAGAAAAAGCAGTTGTTTGGGCAAAAAAATCGTTGGAAATCGAAGAAAAGTCCGCTAATAATGAGATTTATTCCAGACTTTTGTTTACTTTGGGGAATAAAATTGAGGCTATCAAGCTGATGAAGAGAGCTTTAGTATTAGCAAAGCAGGAAAAAGCCGAAAGTAGTCAGCTTGAATTTTTAACCCATGAATTAATAAAAATGCAACGATAATTCTGCAGTTTAACGTAGAGCGTTATCAGCCGATAAAATGTGTTCAAATTACCAAATTAATCAAAATTGGTATCTTTTTTGTAATTATGTTGGTTTAAATAGATTGTTTTACCGCCAAAAACTTCGCCCATGAATTCATCAAACCCATTTAGAAAAAATGAAAAGATTTTACTTGTCACTGATCTGTCTGATTGTCAGTATGTTGGCTATAAATTTGACCTTTTCACAAGGAATTAATTTCCGACAAGATGATTGGCAAAATGTTCTGATGCAAGCGAAAGCTCAGAAAAAATTAATCTTTGTTGACATCTACACTGTCTGGTGTGGCCCCTGCAAGGAAATGGACAAAAAGACATTTACGGATGTTTCGGTTGGCGACAAATTTAATGCCAGATTCATCAATTACAAGGTTGATGCAGAAAAAGGCTTTGGGATAAATCTGGCAAAACGCTATAATGTTACGTCCTATCCAACAGTCCTATTTGTTGATGCTTCTGAAAATATCATGCTTAAACAGGAGGGACTTTTAAGAGCTTCCGACCTAATAAAAGAAGCGGATATCGTTTTGAATAATCAAACTAATGCTAAACCTCGTTGGGCATTAGAGAAATTGTATAATGAAGGTCGTAGAGATTCTGAGTTTTTAGCTGAATTTATTTCTGTGAATTCATTATTTACGATTGACAACAGAGATTTGGTTGAAGATTATATAAAATCACTAACTCCCATTCAATATTCATCTGATAAAACCCTTCGAATTATTGTCAATAATGGTTTTAAAATTGATGGTAAAGCTTTCGATTTATTGTTGAAATTTCGCGAAAAAGCGGAAAGCCTATTTGAAGGGGGTATTGAAAAAGTTAACAGATCATTCTCTCAAAGTATTAATGAAGTGTTTAGCGATGCTTTAAAAGCTAAAAATCAGATATTGTTTGATAAGGCATTAGCGGCTAATTTGAAGGCCCTTCCCAATACAGCCGACCGTGTAAATGATAAAAATAAATTGGCGTTTTATTTAGCCCTGAAGGACGTTAATAAGTTCTCGGAAGCGGCAGAACAATATCTTGACCAGTACGTAATGTTTGTGCAGATTGAAAGTATTCGTAAACAAGATTTGTGGGAATACGAGAAAATTATGCAGAATTATAAGTTAGGTATTCGTGATTCGGTGGGCGCAGGAGCAGCGATGTATCAAAACTTGAAAGTGAATGCTAAAAATACCATGGCTCGTTTGACTTCGGCAGAATTGAACGAAGTGGTAAAAGCATTTTATGACCAAGTGGAGGATAAAGCAAAATTAATGAAAGCAACAGAATGGGCAAAACGTTCATTAGAGTTAGTTGAAACGCCCGATGGTTATCATTCTTACGCACAATTGATGTTGAAGTTAGGAGATAGACAAATGGCCATGGATATTGAACAAAAGGCTTACGATATTGCGATTCGAGAGAAATTGGATACGCAGAAGTTTACAGCGGCTTTGGAGAAAATGAGATAGATAATTGATAATTATAAATTGGCAATTGATAATAAAAATGGTCTTTGAAATTTGTTTCAAAGACCATTTTTACTATCAATATCTTTATTCCGTTTCCAAAAGCAACTTCCCGAAATTCTTTCCAGAAAACAACATCATTAAAGTCGGCAAGAAATTTTTGATACCTTTTTCGATATGTACTTTTGAATGAAGTTTTCCTTCTTTAATCCAACCTGCCATTTCAACCGCCGCTTTTCCGTAGTTGGCTGCATTGTCAAAAACAACGATTCCTTCCATTTTGGCACGATTTACCAATAATGAAAGGTAGTTTGCGGGGCCATTTACGGGTTCGGTATTATTGTATTGTGATATTGCTCCACAGATAACAATTCTGGCTCTCAATCGGATCTGTCCTAAAACAATATCCAAAATCTCACCACCCACATTGTCAAAATAAACATCAATTCCTTCTGGGCAAGCAACTCGAAGGGCTTTTCTAACGTCTTCAGTTTTATAATTTATACAGGCATCGAAGCCTAATTCATTCACACAATAATCGCATTTTTCTTGGTCGCCCGCAATACCAACAACTTTGCAACCTTTGATTTTAGCAATCTGTCCAACCACACTTCCTACCGCTCCCGATGCTCCCGAAACCACGACTGTTTCGCCTTCTTTAGGCATTCCAGTATTCAAAAGGCCAAAATAAGCGGTCAAGCCCGGCATTCCTAATGTTGCCATGTAAGTTGTCAAAGGAGCAATATTTGTGTCCACTTTTACCAA
This sequence comes from Arcicella sp., assembly GCF_964672035.1. Taxonomy (NCBI): domain Bacteria; kingdom Pseudomonadati; phylum Bacteroidota; class Cytophagia; order Cytophagales; family Flectobacillaceae; genus Arcicella; species Arcicella sp. The sequence goes on along the minus strand of NZ_CBABQS010000020.1, from coordinate 1,731 downwards.
ATCTTTACCCGTTGAAACGCCAAATTCTTGAACGCCCCAGCCGCCAGTTACGTAATCGCCAATGGCAAAATCGGGATTATTTGATTCCACAATTTGTCCTGCCGTACCTGCTCTGAAAACTTCCCCAATTTGAATGGGTTTGATGTAAGATTTTGCATCATTCATCCAACCACGCATAGCAGGGTCGAGGGAAATGTATTTTGTTTTGATGAGAACTTCGTCTTCCTGAATCGTTGGAATGGCAGTTTCTTCGATAGAAAAATCGCTGTCTTTTGGGTTTCCCACGGGACGAGCCGCTAATTTTATTTGTGTATTTGTCATGTTTTGGGAGTTATAAATTATGAATTATAAATTATGAGTTATGAATTATAAATGAGTTAATTCATTCGAGAATTCATAACTTATAACGCTATTTATCAAATTTTAAATTAAATAATTCTTTAGACCTAAACCAGACGATGGTAACAATAATCATGGTCATTGCTCCACCAAAAATTACTGACGGAACTGTTCCCATTAATTTGGCCATAAGTCCCGATTCAAATGCTCCTAATTCGTTGGAAGAGCTTACGAAAATTCCATTTACCGATGATACTCGTCCACGCATTTCATCGGGTGTAAAAAATCGAATTACGGTCTGGCGGATGATTACGCTGACACTGTCAAACGCTCCTGTGAGGAATAATGCCCCCGCCGAAAGCCAAATATTTGTTGAAACGGCAAAGACTAACGTAGCAATCCCAAAACCTGCAATGGCAAATAATAAATTTCGCCAAGCATGATTGAGCGGAGGAAAATAAACCATCAAAAGCATCGTTAAAACTGCCCCGATGGATGGCGCTGCCCGAAGAATACCTAAACCTTCCGCACCAACGTGTAGAATATCCTCGGAATAGATTGGTAATAAAGCAATTACACCGCCAAATAATACAGAAAACAAATCTAACGAAATAGAATAGAGAATCACTTTTGTTTTGAAAACATAGGCAATTCCTTCTCGAAGCGAATAAAAAATATTGACTTTTTGCTCGTTTTGAACGGGAATAGGAGGGGAGGTGATGGTTGAAAGCAATATCATTACCAACATGAAAAGTCCAACGACAATCCAAAGGGTATTCGTTAATCCCAAATAGGCGTATAAAAATCCTGCCAATCCAGGGCCTAAAATTGCGCCTGCTTGCCAAAATGAACTTTGCCAGGTGGCAGCATTTGCAAAAACTTCTTTAGGAATTAAAAAGGGATTCAATGAACCCGAAGCGGGACTATAAAAACCTCTTGAAAACCCAATCAGCATGATTACCCCGTAAACAACGGTCAGCATTTGTGTTTGGGTAAGTCCAGATGTGGGCGATGTTGCCCAAATTAATATTAGTGAGCCTACAATAATGAATGCCAAACTGGCTTGCATCAAGGTTTTTTTATTGCGCCGATCGGCTAAGTGTCCGCCAAAAAGCGCCAATGAAATATAGGGTAAAGCCTCTGCCAACCCAATTAATCCAAGTGCCAAGGGGTCGTGCGTGATTTTGTAAATGGAATATCCCAACACTACTTCTTGAATCAAAATAGCAACAGTAACAAAACTATTGGCAAAAATAAAGGCGACAAATTGTGGATATTTGAGAGCTGCGTATGGTGATTGTTTGGTTTCTAAGTCTGTCATTTGAAAATTAGCTACGAAATAATTAATAAAGGTAGTAAAAAAATGCCGTCCCCAACCCAACGATAGCGGTC
>NZ_CBABQS010000019.1:0-68286 GCF_964672035.1 Arcicella sp. | reverse complement strand
CTTCTGAATTATTTAAAACAAAATGAAAAAGACATTTGGGTAGCTCCGATGGTAGAAGTAGCGGAGCATATTAAAGCGGTAAGAAAATAGTAAAAATACCCATCCTAAAAGCATTTAACCAATGAAAAACCGCATACTGATTTTATTTACGTTCGTCTTTGTTCATGCTTCCTTCGCTCAAATGGCAAAAATTGACAGTAGCAAATACCCAAAGATTTCGGTATTTACTACCCAACAAGACCATGATAATATGAAGGCAACTTTGGGTATAAAAACCTTGCGTTCTGGTCCAAGTGGTAATGAATCTGCTCCAAATCATGCCAATTATGATGAAAATATAGCCAATCCATGTCCTCAATTACCCGATATTCTTACCTTAAATAATGGCAAAAAAGTAACAAGTCCTGAAATTTGGCACAGCCAACGCAAACCAGAATTGATGGAAGAATTTGAGAAAAATGTTTACGGACGAATTCCTAAAAATGTTCCAAAAGTAAATTGGACCGTAAAAATTACCGATAGAGAATTTGTAAATCGCATTCCAGTTATTGCCAAAGAATTAGTTGGTCACGTTGATAATTCCGATTATCCATTGATAAATGTGGACATAAAAATGGTGTTGGTTGTCCCTACCAACGTAAAAGAACCCGTATCAGTGCTGATGATGCTTGGTCGACCTGTTTTACCCGCACCCGCTCAGCCATCAAACGAAGATTTGGAAACGATAAATACGGCTTTTAAAGAAATGATGATAAAATCTAATCCTGAAATGAAGGCTATTTTTGATAAATATCCTGCTTTTCAGCCCATTACAAAATTGCCAGCGCCCAACTTTTTTGCTCCACCAAAACCTGACGAAGAACTCACCCCACAAGAGCGATTACTTGCCGCAGGTTGGGGTTATGTAACCATCGACCCATCCAGTATTCAAGCCGATAATGGCGCAGGATTGACTCGTGGAATTATTGGTTTGGTAAATAAAGGGCAACCTCGCAAACCCGAAGATTGGGGTTCGTTGCGAGCATGGGCTTGGGGAGCCGCTCGTGGTTTAGATTATTTAGAAACGGATGCTTTGGTTGATGCTAAAAAAGTAGGTATCGAAGGCGTTTCTCGCTACGGAAAAGCCGCATTGGTAACCTTGGCGTTTGAACCACGTTTTGCTTTGGGTTTGATTGGTTCATCTGGAAAAGGAGGAACTACGCTTCACCGTAGAACTTTTGGTGAAGCAGTTGAGAGTTTAACGGGCGGTGGAGAATACCATTGGATGGCAGGAAATTATTTGAAATATGGTACGGAAGAATCCTCTTTTGGCAAAAAAACGGGTTGCGATATGCTCGTTGATTCTCACGAATTGATTGCGCTTTGTGCGCCACGACTAACGTTTGTGAGTTATGGTATTCCTGAAAAAGGTGATTCAAAATGGCTCGACCAAAAGGGGAGTTATATGGCAACAATTGCTGCAGGTTCGGTTTTTAAGCTATTAGGAACCAAAGATTTAGGCGTTTCTAATGATTATACTACTGAGAAAATGCCTCCGATGCTCACCGATATGCTGGATGGAAATTTGGCATGGCGACAACACGAAGGCGGACACACGGATGCGCCAAATTTCAAATCTTTTATTCCTTGGGCGAGTAAGAATTTAGACTACCAAAAAGTAAATGTACAGTAAATTACCATTTAACCATCCCCAATAAAAATGCAAACTACTCGTAGAGATTTCATTAAAACCACAAGCCTCGGTGCGATTGGTTTAAGCGTTTTTTCTTCTTTTGATTCTTTCGGAAAAGCGGTAATTTCTTTACCAAGAAAAAGCCCAGAATCTCAGGGAGTCGCTTCGGAAGGACTCAGAAAATTCTTGAAAGCAACCCAAGAATCGGGTTTAGAATGGCATAGTTTTATGTTGATTCGTCACGGAAATGTAGTAGCAGAAGGATGGTGGAAACCTTTTGAAGCGGAATATAAACATACGCTTTATTCGCTTTCCAAAAGTTTTACGAGTTCAGCCATTGGTTTTTTGGTAAATGAAGGAAAAATTTCGGTCAATGACCAAGTGATTAAGTTTTTTCCCGATGAAACGCCTTCATCGCCCAGCGAGAATCTTAAAGCGATGAAAATTAAGCATTTACTCATCATGAATACGGGGCATGATACCGATACAATGCCCGTTTTAAGACAATTTGAAAATCAATCTTGGGTAAAATCTTTCCTCGAACATCCTGTTATTCATCAACCAAGTTCCCATTTTTTGTACAACACGGGCGCAACCTATATGTTAGGAGCAATTGTGCATAAAATGACGGGGCAAACGTTGGAAGAATATTTAGAACCTCGTTTGTTTAAACCTTTGGATATTAAAGGCTACGATTGGGAAAAATCCCCGCAAGGCCTCAATACGGCTGGTTTTGGATTAAGATTAAGTACCGAAGACATTGCCAAATTTGGACAGTTTTATTTGCAAAAAGGCAAATGGAATGGAAAACAATTATTGCCTGAAAGTTGGATAAAAGAAGCAACGGACAAACAAACAGAATCACAATCGGGCGATAATGAGTGGTCGCAGGGATATGGTTATCAGTTTTGGCGTTGCAAACCAGGTTTTTATCGGGGCGATGGTGCTTTTGGTCAATTTTGTATGGTAATGCCCGAACAAGATGCCGTCTTGGTAATGACTTGCGAGAGTTTTAATTTAGGAAAAACGATGGATATGGCGTATCAGACTATTTTACCTGCTCTTTCCAAGAATTCATTACCAGAAAATTCAACGGAATTAACGTCCTTAAAAAAGGAAATTGCTGCCCTTGCTTTACCCGTTCCAAAGGCAAATAAGACTTCAAAAAATGCGAGTAATTGGAGTGATAAATGGTTTGACTTAGAAAATAACGCTTATAATGTTCCCCAAATTGGCTTTGGCTTTTTTGAAGATGGAGGTGTTTTGAGAATAAAAGAAGGAAATGGATTTCAGAAAATTGCTTTCGGTTGGGAAAATTGGAAAGTAAATAAAAATGGGAATAAAAACTTTTTCCCCGTTGCCAATCGTACGCATATTCAATCAAAAATTGCTGCCACGGGTACTTGGATTGACGACAATACTTTGCAACTTAATTTCAAGTTTGTCGAAACCGTTCACGGAGATAAATTAACCATCACCTTTGATGATAATAAAATAGCGGTTGCTTTTTTAAATAGTGTTTCTGAAAATTCAAAAAATATTCCCGATAAACGTGAGAAGTTAATAGGGGTTTTAAAAGTGTAAAATTATGAAAAATATTATTAGTAAATACCTAATAATCAGTAGTTTACTTATTTTTACTGCTTCTGTCGGTGTTGCACAAATTGATAAAAAGGCAACCAAACAAACAAAAGCACTTTATAAAAATCTGGGAAAGATTGCTCAGTCACAAATCCTTTTTGGGCACCAACACGCCACCGAATACGGACATGGTTGGTATGGCGATACAAACCGTTCGGATGTAAAATCGGTCACGGGTTCGCATCCCGCCGTAATTGGGATTGATTTTAGTGGATTATCGGGCAGACCGAAAGAAGCAATTGAAAAAACGAAGGCAGATTTACGGAAAAACGTGGTGGATACCTACGAGCGTGGAGGCGTGACAACGGTGGCTTGGCATTTTTCAAATCCTGCCTCAAAAGGCGGTTTTTATTGGAAAGATTCTGTTTCTGCTCCCGCCATTTCGATGATAAAAGAAGGGGGTTCGCATCATCAACAATACAAAGAAATTCTGAAAACAATTGGTGAATTTGCACATTCTGTAAAAGCAAAAGATGGGACACTTGCCCCCATGATTTTTAGACCTTTCCATGAGTTTGATGGTGATTGGTTTTGGTGGGGTAAATCACACTGTTCAAAGGAAGATTTTGTGTCGGTATGGCAATTTACAGTTACGTATTTACGGGACAGTTTAGATGTCCATAACTTTATTTATACTTTCTCACCCGATAATAAATTTAATACCGAAGTCGAGTTTTTAGAACGTTATCCAGGCGATAATTTTGTGGATATGGTAGGCATGGATAATTACGGAGACTTTGGCAGAGATGGCAAATATAATCTCGAAAGAGGAGTTAAAAAACTGAAGATAATTTCTGATTATGCCCTAAAAAACAATAAGTTAGCGGCTTTTACGGAAACAGGGTTAGAATCAATTCCAAATACAACTTGGTGGACAGAAAGGCTACTAAAAGCCTTGAAATCTGAGAAAATGCAATTGGCTTACGTCTTGGTTTGGCGGAACGATAGTCGTAGTCAAACGCATTTTTATGCGCCTTATCCAGAACAAGTGAGCGTGCCAGATTTTATGAAATTTTATAACGATCCTTATACCGTTTTTGAGAAGGATTTAAAGAAAATTTATAAGCGAAAGTTTTTAGGTTTATTCTAAAAAAAATATATTATTATGGCAAATGAAAGTGATTTCTACCAAGCCTTTCAGAATAATCAATCATGTAAACTAACCTTCCCATTATTAAACAATATTCGATGAAACTAAATTTATATTCTCTGACAATTATGCTTTTTGTAAGCTCAATAGCATTCTCTCAAACTCAAAGCAAAATCGGTATTTTTGACGAAAGAACAGACGTTGGCAATCCCGCAATCTCAGGTAAAGTAACTTACAATCCCACCACCCAAGAATATATCATGGAAGGGTCAGGAGCGAATATGTGGGCAAATACCGATCAATTCAACTTTTTATCTAAGAAAATAAAAGGGGATTTTATCATCAGCGCTACGCTAAAATTTGAAGGTGCTGGAACAAATCCACACCGTAAAATTGGCGTGATTGCTCGCAATACCTTATCAGGAAATTCTGCTTACGTCGATGCCTGTGTACATGGTGATGTTTTGACATCTTTGCAGTACAGAAACACGGAAGGCGCTATTACTGATCAAGTTGTGCTTTCAAGTTTTCATCCAGTGGCAATTGAATTACAAAGAGTTGGTAATGTTTTTACCTTCTCGGCAGCTACAAAAGGTGAAAATTATAAGTCAGTTTCCAAAGAAATTGCATTGAATGAAGAGGTTTTTGCGGGAATATTTATTTGCTCACACGAAGAAAAAGTTTCAGAAAAAGCCATTTTCAGTAACGTCAGAATTACGATTCCTGCCGCCACTGATTTTCGTCCCTATCGTGATTATATCGGAAGTCAGATTGAAATTATGGACGTAAAAACGGGGCTTCGTAAAATTCTATTTACTGCTCCAAATTCGCTACAAGCACCCAATTGGTCAAAAGATGGAAAATATCTGTTTTATAATAATTCCGATGGATTGATGTACAAATACACAATCGCAGACGGAAAAAATGAAGTACTAAATACAGGTTCACAAAAGCAAAATAATAATGATCATGCACTTTCTTTCGATGGTAAACAGTTGGCAATCAGCAATTATCATGGAAATAAACGTATTTCTACGATTTATACTTTGCCAAGTAGTGGTTCAGGCAATCCTGTGCAAATTACCAATCCCGAATTAGGACATTCTTGGTTTCACAGTTGGTCGCCCGATGGAAAACGATTAATTTATATGGGTGAAAGAAATAAACAACAGGATATTTGGGCGATTGATATTGCCACCAAAAAAGAAACTCAATTGACCAATACCCCAACCCTTGATGATGGCCCAGAATACTGCCCCGACGGAAAATTTATTTACTTCAATTCTGTTAGAACAGGAACGATGAAATTATGGAGAATGAAACCAGACGGAAGTAATCAAGAACAAGTTACTTTTGATGAATATAACGATTGGTTTGCTCACTTTTCACCCGATGGCAAACAGATTGTTTATATCTCGTTTCCAAAAGAGATTGAGCCAACCTCTCATCCTTTTTATAAGAAAGTATATTTGAAAATGATGCCCGCCAGTGGTGGAATTCCGCAAACAATTGCTTATGTATATGGCGGACAAGGCACCATGAATACGCCATCGTGGTCGCCAGACGGTAAATATATCGCTTTTGTAAGTAACACTAAATTGGATAAATAAACGCTCTTAATAAGATTTGACCTTTTCCAAATTTTGGAGAATTACATTATCACACAAATGAATCGTTAAAATAACTATTTATTAATCAATTACTAATCTAAAAATAATAATGTTACATTCAAAGTACTTAATAATCATTGCTTTTTTGAGCTATTCAATTTCGGCTAATTGCCAAAACGAAGGCAAAAAGCCCATTTCTCAGCCATTAGTAAAGCACATATATACGGCTGACCCATCGGCTCATGTATTTAACGGAAAAATTTATATTTATCCTTCGCACGACATTGAATCTGGTACCAAAGAAGACGATGAAGGTGGACATTTTGATATGAAAGATTTTCATATTTTGTCGATGGATAAAATCGGTGGAAAAGTTATCGATAATGGCGTAGCGTTGGATATAAAGGATATTCCGTGGGCGGGTCGTCAGCTTTGGGCTCCCGATGCGGCGTATAAAAATGGTACTTATTACCTGTATTTTCCCGTAAAAGATAAGCAAGATGTTTTTAGAATCGGTGTAGCAACGAGCAAAAAACCATCGGGACCGTTCAAGCCCGAAGCAACACCAATAAAAGGCAGTTACAGCATCGATCCTGCGGTTTTCAAAGATACTGACGGAAGTTATTATATGTATTTTGGGGGAATCTGGGGCGGACAATTACAACGCTGGAAAGACAATACGTATCTTGGTAAAACCGAAAATCCTAAAAAAGGAGAAATTGCTCGTTTACCAAGAATGGCAAAATTATCTGCCGATATGAAAAATTTTGTTGGAGACGTGAAAGAAATTAAAATTTTGGATGAAAAAGGAAATCTTTTCATAGAAGACAATAATGATAAACGCTTTTTTGAAGCTTCTTGGATGCATAAATACAAAGGGAAATATTACTTCTCATACTCTACGGGCGATACGCACAATATTTGTTATGCCATTGGTAACAGTCCATCTGGGCCATTTACGTACAAAGGAATTGTGTTGAAACCCGTGCAAGGTTGGACCAATCACCACTCAATTGTTGAGCAAAATGGAAAATGGTATTTGTTTTATCATGATGTACAATTATCAGGAAAAACTCACCTCAGAAACGTAAAAGTAACGGAGTTGAAATATAATCCAGATGGCACAATTCAGACCATTGAAGCATATAAATAAGTTTAAATAGTTCCAATATTAATGCTAATACCTTAAAAATGAAAAAACTGCCAATTTTGTTAATCATTATCCTATTTTCATTTTCCGACGTTTTTTCTCAAACCGATGCAGGTTTGAAAGACTATTATAAGGATTATTTTCCGCTTGGCGTGGCGGTCAATCCACGAATGATGGATGTAGGAAAAGAATCGAGCCTAATTTTGGCACACTTCAACAGCATGACACCCGAAAATGCGATGAAAATGGGACCAATTCATCCCGAAGAAAATAGGTATAATTGGGAGCCAGCTGATAAAATAGCCAATTTTGCGGTGAAAAATGGACTAAAATTACGGGGCCATACTTTATGTTGGCATAACCAAACACCCAACTGGTTTTTTACAGATTCATCGGGGAAAATGGTGAGTAAAGAAGTGCTTTTGGCTCGCTTGAAACGCCATATTAACGACGTGGTGAGTCGCTATAAAGGTAAAATATACGCTTGGGATGTAGTCAACGAAGCTGTACCCGATGGCGGTACTGATGTGTATAGAAAATCAAAATTTTTAGAAATTATTGGTGAAGAATACATACAACGTGCTTTTGAATACGCCCACGAAGCCGACCCAAATGCCAAATTATTTTATAACGATTATAACACAGAAGATAAAGTAAAAAGAGATAAGATATACCTGATTGTCAAGGGGTTGGTTGATAAAGGAGTGCCAATTCATGGCGTTGGTTTGCAAGCTCATTGGTCATTATTCGAACCTACTTCACAAGAATTAGAGGAATCAATTACCAAATTTGCGAGCTTGGGATTATCCGTTCAAATTACGGAATTAGATGTTTCTGTACATCCCAAACAACACGAGCGTTCCAATGAAGCATTTAAAGGCGTAAGTGTTTTTACCCCAGAAATGGACGAAAAGCAAGCACAGCATTACAAAATGTTATTTGAAGTTTTTAGAAAATATAAAAATAATATTTCAGGCATCACATTTTGGAATTTATCGGATAATTATTCTTGGTTAGATAATTTCCCTATCCGTGGAAGAAAAGATTACCCCTTACTTTTTGACCAAAACAATCAACCGAAAAAGGCTTTTTTTGAAGTGATAAAATTCTAAATAATAACACAAAATATAAACTCTCTTATGATGAATCGTTATCTTTTATTTTCTTTAATATTCTTACTTTTCCACCAATCTGATGCTCAAACTGGCGTATTAAAGCAGATAAAAGTAAAAGGTAATAATTTTGTTACTTCTGATGATAAAGTATTTATTTTCAGAGGTTTAAATACCAGTGACCCTGATAATCTCATGAAAAATGAGCATTGGAATAAGGCTTATTTTCAGGAAATGAAAAACTGGGGAGCAAACATCGTTCGATTCCCAATTCATCCCACTGCATGGCGAAGACAAGGAAGAGACAAGTACCTCAAAATGTTGGATGAGGGCGTAAACTGGGCAACAGAGTTAGGGATTTACGTAATTATTGATTGGCATAGTATCGGCAATTTGCGAACAGAAATGTACCAATCTGATATGTATGAAACTACTCAAAAAGAATCATTTGAGTTTTGGCGAACCATGGCAAAGCATTACAAAGGCAATAATACGGTGGCATTTTTTGAATTATTCAATGAACCAACCACGTATAATGGACAATTAGGCACTTGTTCGTGGGCAGATTGGAAGCAATTGAATGAAGAAATGATTGGGATTATCAGAGCAAACGGAAGTACTACCATTCCATTGGTAGCGGGTTTTAATTGGGCTTATGATTTAACAGAAGTAGCCACTAATCCCATCAATGCAGAAGGAATTGGTTATGTTTCGCATCCATATCCCATGAAAAGAAATAAACCGTGGGAGGCGCAATGGACAAAAGATTGGGGATTTGTTAAAGAAAAATATCCATTGATTTTGACAGAAATTGGTTTCAGTGGACCTGAAGAAGCAGGGGCGCATATTCCCGTAATTAGTGATGAAACTTACGGTGATGCAATCACAAAATATTGTGATGAAAAACAAATCTCATGGGTGGCTTGGGTTTTTGACCCTCAATGGGCTCCCCGTTTATTTTCCGATTGGAATTATACGCCAACTCGTCATGGAAAATACTTCAAAAAAGCATTGACTGACAGAGTGAAATTATCGGAATAGAAAATGATTCAAATTTTAAAAATGGTATTCTTAGCGCAAATTAATTGCGTTGATAATACCATTTTTATTTGGAAGGATTTTGACATTCATGAATAATAAATCCACGGAGATGTTTTTTTACATGCTCAAAAGAATATTGTTGGAGGTAAGGTTAGTAAGTTCTATGTAGAAATGAGGATGATAAAAAATGTATTCACTCTTCATAAATGATTTTTACTGTCCCCATTTACTTACCCATAAAATAAAAAACCCCTCATACGTTGCGTATGAGGGGTTTTTTGTGGTAAAAGGCGGACTCGAACCGCCGACACACGGATTTTCAGTCCGATGCTCTACCAACTGAGCTATTTCACCATTTACTTTTTTGGTACTCCCCAATGTGTCATTTGGGACTGCAAAGGTAGGAAAAATTTTTACTTCTCCAAAACCTGTAGTGAAAAAAAATTAAAAAAAAATAAATGGTATGCTTGCATAACATTTATTCGACAACAATCTTTGTATCATTTAGTTTTATCTGTAAATTGTGAAAGTTTCGATGTTGAGTTGTCAATGTTTGATATTCGTTATTCAATTTTAGGTTAGCGAATATCAAAAATAAAACTCCGAACCTCGAAAAACCGAACATCAAACATCGAACAACAAACCGAGCGACAGTCGCATCGAGTTCCCAACATCGAAAAACGAAAATAAAACATCGAATAAAAATATGCAAATCCTTCAACAAATTCTATTCGTATTAGCACTGGGTGGTGCAACATTATTAATTGCCAAGCGTGTTGGAATTATTAAAAAATCAATTCAATTGGGGCGTGCCGAAGACCGTTATGATAATCCCTCTCAACGTTGGGTAACGATGTTTAGAATTGCTCTTGGACAAAAAAAGATGTTCGACAAACCAGTGGTGGGTATTATGCACTTTGTAATTTATGCAGGATTTATTTTGATTAATGTGGAAGTCTTAGAAATCATCTTGGATGGTATCTTAGGAACGCACCGACTTTTCTCTCCTGTTTTGGGCGATTTTTATCGCTATTTAATTAACTTCTTTGAATTCTTAGCATTCGGCGTTTTAGTGGTTTGTGTGATTTTCTTAATTCGTAGAAATATCACCAAAGTTAAAAGATTACAACCAACTCGCCACCGTGAATTGAACGGTTTTCCTATAATTGATGCCAATACGATTCTTTTGGCAGAAATTATTTTAATGACAGCACTTCTAACGATGAATGCCGCCGATAGCGTACTACAAGAGCGTGGCAACGAACATTATCATGAAGTTGGTACATTTGCTTTCTCAGGATTTTTGAAGCCCTTATTTGCTTCTTTTTCAGATACTGCCTTGGTTGTCTACGAACGAGTGGCTTGGTGGTTACATATTTTGGGTATTTTGGCTTTCGGGTTGTATGTTACTTATTCAAAACATCTTCATATTTTCTTAGCATTTCCGAATACGTATTTCTCAAATCTTGAACCAAAAGGTGAAATGCCAAATATGCCTGACGTAACCAAAGAAGTTCAAATTATGTTGGGATTGACGCAACCCGATGCCAACGCACCCACAGAAATTGCTCGTTTTGGCGCAAAAGACGTGAAGGATTTGACTTGGAAAAACCTCATGGATGCCTACTCATGTACGGAGTGTGGGCGTTGTACCGATGCCTGTCCTGCCAATATGACTGGGAAAAAACTTTCTCCAAGAAAAATCATGATGGATACTCGTGACCGTTTGGAAATTGTGGGAGCAAACATGGCTGCCAATGGAGGAAATTTTGTGGACGATGGCAAATCTCTCTACGGCGACCATATTTCTGCCGAAGAACTCCGTGCTTGTACGACTTGTAACGCCTGTGTGCAGGAATGCCCCATCAATATTTCGCCTTTAGATATTATTTTACAAATGCGTCGCTACCAAATTATGGAAGAATCTGATGCTCCAGCCTCTTGGAATGCGATGTTCTCGAACTTGGAAAATAATCAAGCTCCTTGGAAATTCTCACAAGGGGATAGATTTAATTGGGCGGAGGGAGTTAAATAGTTTAAACATAAAATCAACAAAAACCACCCAAATGAAAACATTCTCAATCATCATAATTGCTTTATTGAGTTTCGGAACAATTGCCTATTTATTAGGCCCAAAACCCGAAGCGCCAAAATTGGAAGTTCCGATGTTTAAACTCACGGGCGATTTACCTACTTTGGAAAAACAAATCAACGAAGGAGAAGCCGCCGAAAAAGGCATTCGTCCTGATTGTCAAGCTCGAATTGTTTGGGCCGATTCTACCAAAAAGGAGAAAACTAAAATAGCTTTTGTCTATATTCACGGATTCTCGGCAACGCAAGAGGAAGGAAACCCTATCCATAGAAATATTGCCAAAAAATACGGTGCAAACCTTTATTTGGTACGTTTGGCGGGACATGGCGTAAATTTGGGAGACTCCACAATGGAAAAAGTAACGGCTGATGATTTTATCCATTCGGCTGAATACGCTTTGGCAGTTGGTAAAACTTTGGGCGATGAAGTCGTGGTAATGTGTACCTCTTTCGGGGGTGCTTTAACGACTTATTTGGCATCTAAACATCCCGAAATTAAGGCAATCGTGATGTATTCGCCCTGCATAAAAATTTATGATGATAAGGCAGAAATATTGGATAATCATTGGGGCTTGGAATTAGGAAAGACTGTTTCTGGCTCATACGTGCGTGATTTTGCGGCTACTAACCCTCAACACGCTAAGTATTGGTGTCAGCATTATCATCTGAATGGCGTAATTGCTTTACAGAATTTTCTCACAAATGTGATGATTCCAGCGACTTTTGAGAAAATAAAATGTCCTGCTTTTATGGGTTATTATTACAAAAATGAAGAAGAGCAAGACAAAGTGGTTTCTGTGCCTGCAATGTTGAAAATGTTCGATGAATTAGGCTCAAAAATTAAACAAAAAGTCGCTTTCCCGAATGCTGGCAATCACGTGTTGGCATCCCCGATTTTGTCAAAAGATGTGCCGAATATTCAGAAAGAGACAGAGAAATTTTTAGATGGGGTTTTAAAATAATTTATTGTGTAAATCTATCGTTTTCAAACTATTAATTGTAAACCGAAATAACGCTCATGCCACCCAATTTAATCCTTTACGCAGTTCCTTTCTTTGCCATTTCGATATTGGTAGAAGGCATTTTCTTGTACCGTGAACAACGAGAACGGATTGATATTAAAGATACATTTACCTCGGTTGCACTGGGTTTTGGTAATTTGTTTTCAGGACTAATTACGAAAACCATCATGGCGGTGATATTTTGGTATCTCTACGACAATTTCCATATTTTTACCCTCGATGGTTCGGCTTGGTGGATGTGGGTTTTAGCATTTTTTGCCGATGATTTCAGCTACTATTGGTTTCACCGAGAAGCTCATTTGGTACGTTATTTTTGGGCATCGCACAAGGTTCACCATTCCTCTGAAAAATATAATTTGGCTACGGCTGTTCGCCAAACTTGGACGGGCAACATAACGTTTTCTTACGTATTCTATCTGTGGATGCCCATTGTGGGGTTTCATCCGATTGTCATTTTGGTGATGCAACAGATTAGTTTGTTGTATCAATATTGGATTCATACCGAAACCATCGGCAAAATGTGGCGACCTTTCGAGTATATCTTCAACACGCCTTCGCACCATCGGGCTCATCACGGTTCGGATGTAAAATATTTGGATAAAAATTATGCAGGAATCATGATTATTTGGGACAGAATGTTTGGCACTTTTATCGAAGAAACCGACCGTCCAACGTATGGATTAGTCGAAAATGTTAATACTAATAACCCAATAAAAATTGCTTTCGGGGAATGGGTTGATATGGGAAAAGATATAATTACAAGCCCAAAACATACTTTAAATTATGTCTTTGGACGACCTGGCTGGAGCCATGACGGTTCAAGAAAGACGGCGAGAGAAATGCAGAAAGAATTAAATCAACAATAACAATGATGCAAGAAATGGAATATAAAGTGCCTACGATGGCAGAAATGATGGCTTCTGGTGAAACGCCCGAAGTGCTTTTTTGGGTAGGTTGTGCAGGTTCATTTGATGACCGCTACAAAAAAGTAACGATTGCCTTTTGTAAAATTTTGAACCACGTGGGCATAAAATTTGCCGTTTTGGGTACGGAAGAATCCTGCACAGGCGACCCCGCCCGTAGAGCAGGAAACGAATTTCTGTTCCAAATGCAAGCCACTATGAACATTCAAGTGTTGGATGGTTATGGCGTTAAGAAAATCGTAACGGCTTGCCCGCATTGTTTTAATACCTTGAAGAATGAATATCCAGCTTTGGGAGGAAACTATGATGTTATTCACCATTCTACTTTTTTGCAAGAATTAATTGACTCAGGAAAAGTAAAATTAGCGGGAGGAGGAGAGTTCAAAGGCAGAAAGATTACTTTCCACGATTCTTGTTATTTGGGGCGTGCCAATGATATTTATGAAGCTCCAAGAGCAGTTTTGGAGGCTTTAGACGCTGATTTAGTGGAAATGAAACGTTGCAAAACCAAAGGGCTTTGTTGCGGTGCGGGCGGTGGTCAGATGTTCAAAGATGCCGAAAAAGGAACGAAGGAGGTAAACATTGAACGCATTGAAGATGCTCTTGAAACGGGCGCAACAACCATTGCCGTAGCGTGTCCATTTTGTATGGTAATGATGTCTGATGGGGTGAAAAACAAGGAAAAAGAAGATTCTGTAAAAGTGTATGACTTAGCGGAATTGTTGTTGGAGGCGATGTAGAAATTAGCTTTGAGCAATTAGCTACGAGCATTGAGTTTTTAGCATTATCGTTTCTTGATATTTCTTCGTAAATTTGTAGAAATAAAACCTAAAAGAGCTAAGACACAATCTTTGCTCTTTTTTTGTCGAAAAAAATCATGCTAATTAACGTTAAAAAAGATATACGTAAACAGTCAATTGCTCAAATAAAGGAGTTTTTGACCGAACATAAAGAACACGCATTCAGAGCGAAACAAGTTTACGAATGGCTTTGGAAAAAATCGGTGCAAAATTTTGAGGAAATGACCAATCTTTCCTTAAAAACCCGTGAATTATTGGCGGAACATTTTGAAATTCGTTCGGTGAAAGTGGCGGAAAAACAGGTTAGTTCCGATAGAACCATCAAATCATCATTTGAATTATTCGATAAAAATTTGGTCGAAGGCGTGCTGATTCCTAACGATGACCGCATGACTGCCTGTGTGTCTTCGCAAGTAGGTTGTTCGCTTACGTGCAAGTTTTGTGCAACGGGTTATATGGACAGAAAGCGTAACCTCGATGCTGCCGAAATCTATGACCAAGTAGTTAGAATTCGTGACCAAGCAGAGTCACATTATCAAACGCCACTGACAAATATCGTATATATGGGCATGGGTGAGCCCTTATTGAATTATGCAAATGTCTTAGAATCAGTTGATTATATTACATCTCCTGAAGGTTTAGGAATGTCTCCAAAACGTATTACGGTTTCTACGGCGGGTATTGCTAAGATGATTACGAAGTTGGGCGATGATGAAGTGAAGTTCAATTTGGCATTGTCGCTTCACGCTGCTAATGACATAAAACGCAATGAAATTATGCCCATCAACGAGTCAAATACTTTGGAGGCTTTGAAAGAATCGTTGCTGCATTTTTATAAAAAAACAGGTAGTAGAATTACGCTTGAGTATATTCTTTTTTACAAATTTAATGATTCCTTGGAAGATGCTCGTGAACTTTGGGAATTTGCCAAACAGTTTCCTTGTAAAATTAACATCATCGAATATAACCCGATTGCGGAGGCAAGTTATACCAATACCGATCCACAAACCTTGGCAAAATTTGCAGGATATTTAGAAGCAAAGAATATGATTATAAACGTCCGCCGTTCACGTGGAAAGGATATTGATGCGGCTTGCGGACAATTGGCAGGGAAGAAAGCACCTGTAATTGCGTAATTATTAATTGATAGAGAATAATGAATAGATCTTTCCATTCATTATTCTCTATCAATTATTAACCATCATAAAATACTCCCCAATTGCCAATCCCGCCAACACAATCATTGCTAAGCATAAAATTACCTTTCCAACGATTCCTGTAATCAAGCCAATAAATGAGCCAATGGCAGCTTTTAGAGCAATTTTAGGCTCAGTTTTACCAATTATCTCTCCTATAAAAGCCCCGAGAAAAGCACCCAAAAACATTCCGATTGGCGTGAAGAAAAGTCCTACCAATAGCCCAATCGTTGAACCCCACGAACCGTATTTTGTACCCCCAAATTTCTTAGTTCCCCAAATGGGTGCGTAATAGTCGAAGATGCTCATGCCTACCGTTAATAAAACGAAGAACGTTAAAGTTGTACGGTCAAATTGGGCATATTTTGAGTAATGTAAAAGGAACAGTCCAATCAAACTAATGGGAGGTCCAGGTAAAGGTAACACTGCACCCGCCAAGCCTGCGAAAAGGCAAATTATTGAACCAATTAATAGAAGTATATCATTCATTTTGATTTATAATTTATCGATTTTGTAACATTTTCATGATTCTAAATTTCGTTTAAAATCATCTTGGTACTTCAATTTTCTGTAAAATCTGGGCAATAACATCTTCTGCCGTTGAGCCTTCCATTTCCTTTTCGGGGGTAAGAATTATGCGGTGACAAAGTACGGGTTTTGCTAATTCCTGTACATCTTCGGGTGTTACAAAATCACGTCCACGAATGGCGGAAAGGGCTTTTGAGGCGTTCAATAATGCCACCGAAGCACGGGGAGAAGCACCCAAATATAAGAATTTTGAATTTCGAGTTTCGTGAATAATTTTGGCAATATATTCCAATATTTTCTCCTCAACCAATACCAATCTAACTTTCTCTCGAAGGCTCTGTAATTGTTCAGCACTCATGACCGCTTGTACCATGGCGACGGGATTATTCGCCTGATTTACCGAACGCTCGTGATTTCCTTGAAGAATCTTGATTTCTTCTTCGAAAGTGGGATATTTAATGACAATTTTGAACAAAAAACGGTCTAATTGGGCTTCAGGCAAACGATAAGTTCCTTCTTGCTCAATCGGGTTTTGAGTAGCCATCACCAAAAATGGGAAAGACATTTGGTAAGTTATGCCACCATTGGTGATTTGACGTTCTTCCATCACCTCAAATAAAGCCGCTTGAGTTTTGGCTGGTGAGCGATTTATCTCATCAATCAACACAATATTTGAGAAAATTGGCCCTTGTTTGAAGTCAAAATCAGTCGTTTTAGGATTATAAACGGCCGTTCCCAAAACATCCGAAGGCATCATGTCGGGCGTGAATTGAATTCTACTAAAATTTGTCGAAATAGTTTTGGCTAATAGTTTGGCTGTTAGTGTTTTAGCTACGCCGGGAACGCCCTCCAAAAGTACATGACCATCGGCAAAAATGGCAGTCAATAAAAGATCAATCGTATTTTGTTGTCCGATGATAATTTTACCTACTTCGGCTCTAATATTGGTTACGGCTTCGTGTAGATCACTAAGGTCAATTCTTGATTCAAATTCCATTATAATTGTATTGATTTATTGTGAGAATGAGGTTACACAGAAAACCGCAGAGTTTAAAAAAGAGAACCACAGGGTATTGAATGAGTCACCTCCATGGCTCTCTATTTTTTTCTCTGAGGCTTTCTGTGTAACCTCATCGGCAACTCTTAAACTACACATTTTTATAAAAATTTTCTATCTGTTCGTTCAAGGTAATTAATTGATCTTCAGTGATAGAATCATTATTTTGAACAAAAGAAATATGGTCAAAAAGGTCGTTAATTTCTCGGGGTGAAATACCCGATTTATTACTCAAATCGCTTCTGAATTCTTGGTCTATTTCAGTCGTTTTTAGGTAAAATTTTGTGCGTATATAAGCCAGTAAATGCGTGATTTTCTTTTCAGCAATGGCTTTATGATCTTTTTGATGATAATAAAGACTGCCAATCGTTTCCACAAATTGTAAGGAAGTATTTTTGGGAGATTCCATTATTGGAATAATTCGCTGACGGCGTTTTCCTTCAAAAATTAAGTAAATCAATAAGGCAGACAACGTAATAAAATACGCCCATTTCAAGGCAGGTTGGCTGACAATAAACTTAAAAGGGGACTCTTGCGTATCTTCTTCTCCTTTAGCTTCACGAGATTTTAAGGTACTTCTGGCCAACTTTCCGATTGACATAACATTCACATATTCATCCCAAAAAGTGGGTTGTTCGGGTAAGTAGGAAAGGGCTTTGAAAACGTAATCAGAATTGTCATTTTTCACCATATAAAAATTGGTAAAAGCCATGGGAACGGTGTTCAAAAAGAAGGTTCCTTTTCCAAAATTAACTTGAATAAAATTAGGAAAACCTTTGCTATTTTTTCCTAAAACCGTAAAATGATTTCTATTTTTTGTACTATCTTTTATGTCAAAATAAGTATCCGCTGCTTGCTTTTGATATTTGTAATCAATTGATTTTCTGATAGTTGTATTAGTAAAATTAATACTAACAGAATCATTTAAAGCTAAATCTTGTACGTATAAAGTTTGGAAATGGAGCGTATCGTCAAGTCCAAAAAAGTTCTCGGAAGCAATGAAAACGGAATTCCCTTTTTGAACGTAATTCAATAGTTTTATAAGCGACAATGAATCTGCCCGAAAATACCTAAAAACGTATAAATAATTACTTTTAGGGGGAAGTTCTACGGCTCTTTTTTTACTAAAAATGGGTACTTTTTCATCCGAAATTTTCTGATTTGGAAAAACATCAGGTAGCACTTTATACAACAATTCGCAACCGAAGGGAATTTTGTCCTTGTTGGAAAATGTTGGTGTCCAATCGGTTAGTTTTGGTTTATAGATTTCAAATAAAACAAAACTTATGATGGTAATCAATAAAATGATGAGGTAAATTCGGTGTTGTTTCATACTTTGTTATTCCTCCGTGCCGTCATCGGTAACCGTTGCCAAACCCACAATTTTATCATTCTGCACGGTGATTTCCAAAAACGAATCGCTCTCACCAAATTGCACGCTGACGGTTGTAACCCAATCATCCACCGTGTTATCAACATCACGAAGTTTATACGATTTTGGGAAGCGTTTTTTGACTTTATTCATTGGGTCGCCGACCTTTAAACCGCCTAAATTTTGAAGATTAAATTTGGGCGTTGTCAATTCAAAACCACTCACATTTTCATCTACCACAAAAAAGGCATCTTTTCCATACAAATACATTTCAAAATGGTTAGATGTCTGAGAGTCAGGAGTTTCTTCTTTACGAACGGAGTCTGGAGTCCCTAATTTTTCTAAGATTATACCATAATTTGTTCCTAATTTTATGCCCGAAATACTCATAGATTGGAAGTTGAGCGTGTCATAATCTTCGTCGTTCACTCGTGTATGAGACTTGAAAGAGGATAAAGTAAGACTGATTAAAAACGTAACAAGAAGAGTAATACTGAATGATTTCATGGGTTATTTTCATTGTCCATTCGCAAAAATGGAATTACTGAACGTTAAAAATTGATTTTTTATATGTATAAATTGTACTTCATCAACGGGGAAATCGCCGTACCAAGCGTATTCAAATTGAAGCGTAATTTGTTCAAAATCTGGACGCAAAGTTGGTGAATTTAGTTCATAAACGTATGAGCGATTGGTTTTATTGATTCGCCAATCAATCATTTCACGGTCGGTTAATTCCTTCAGGGCTTTTAAGTAATATAAGCGAATTGCCAAACGATAGTTTTTTTGTGTAATTGCTTCGGTGATTGATTCTGTGAAATCAATGGCATGAATATTTTCTCCGAGGGTTTCGTAAGGAATGTCGTTGTTATCCTTCTTTCGGTATAATCCAGCAAAATTAACGCCCATTAATTTCAAAGTTACATAAACTATCACGCTCGCCACAAAAACGTAAGCTGCTGTTTTCCAGAATGTTGGATTGCCAACACCTGTAAAAAGGTTACCAAACCAATTGAAAAATCTTCTCAATAAACGTCTCCACCAAGTATCCAAAACCTGCGATTCTTGAATGCCATATTGATAATCTCTCGATTTTTTCAAAGCCGTCATTTTGCTTTCTAAAGGCTTTCTGACAGTTATTTTGGATGAATCGTGGGTTAAGGCTTCTGATTTTGGCGAATATTTTTTTATATCTGCCAAAGTTGAAAAACTTATGAAGATGAATGTATAAATTACAGTGAATAGAAAAATGCCCAACTTTCGTCTAAAAGTTAAAAGCTGACTTCTATTCACTATTCTCTGTTCACTATTCTCTAAATTAATATTCCTCATCTTCATTCAAATCTAATTTCTTCTGTCCAATACCTTCAATGAGCATTTTCAATCCATTTCCTTCTCGTTTTTCTACCAAATTAAAATACTGAAAACTGATGGCCACGTAGGTAAGCGAAGACACAACCACTTGCCCAACCGTAGAAATTACTGTAGTAATAATCAAAGGAGCGTTTCCAGCAATACCTCCGCCAACTTTCAGTACTTTCATAAAAGTAACAATCATGGCGGGAGCGCCAAATATCATCGAAACAAATGAATTGATAATGGTAATAATCATAATTAACCCAAAAGTTGACCACCATTTATCTTTTATCAAAAACCTTGCTCTGCCGAGTGCTTCCCAACCATTAATGCCCTCGTAGGCAACAATAGCGGGGCTGAGTGAATACATAGTGCCAAAATAAAAGAAGGGAATAAAAGCAATTAATCCAAACATAACCGCTAAAAAACCGCCTAAAAAACCGTTTCCTACACTAATTAATGCGCCAATAATTCCTCCGAAAGCCAATAATATCAAAACGATAATCAGAAATATAATTCCATAACTACCCAAAACGGGCAGAAAAATAGTTTGCATTCTCGCCCAAACAGCTTCAATCGTAATAGATGCGGGATTTTCGGTTTTGTTATATTCAATCATAAAAGCATATACCGTAATGGCCACCGTAACCGATGCTAAAATCAAGAAAATGATAGCAATCAAATAATTTATACTAAAAAGATGGGCAAAACTATCTCCGAAAGAATTAGCAAAAATTTCACCAGCGTTTGTGCCACGGGGTTTGGTTGCTCCAGGCGAAGCAAAGCTTAAATTATTACTTTGAACAATGCCGTTAGCAATTCCGCCAATCAAACTCAATGGGCCAGCAAAATAGAGTAGAGATAAAAATAAGGTTTTGAAATTTTGGGAAACAAAGCTAAAACTGGCATTGATTTTATCGCCAAAATCACGTTCTTGTTGTAGTATTATTGTGTCTTTTTTCATTGAATAGTGTTCGTTTTTAGTAATTGGGAATTAGTTATTGGGTAATTAGGGATTAGTTATCAGATAATCAAAAATTAGATAATTAAGACTTTAAATTTATCGTGACGTGGAAAAACTAATTACCTAATTACTCAATTGCCTTCTTATTCAAAACAATCGGATAAATAACAAAATACCAAATAATGAATAATCCCGAAGGAATAATGATCATCAAACTCGGCCAAAGTCCCAAGTGTTTACGGGTCAAGAAACTCTCAATAAATCCTGCCGTAATAAACAAAGGAACCAAGCCAATTATTATCTTTAAACCTTGTTTTGCCTCATTTTTGAAGGATTCTAAGCGAGTAAAAGTCTTTGGAAAAATGAGACTATTTCCCATTACCAAACCTGCACAACCCGCAATCACAATGGATGAAATTTCTAACGTTCCGTGAAGCCAAATCGTTAACAAAGACGTTTCTAAAAATCCGTGTTCATAACAAAAATACTGAAAAACACCGACCATAATTCCGTTGGTAATTAGAAAATATCCCGAACCAATGGAGAAAAATACGCCCATTACAAAGACAATAAACGAAACTCGGATATTATTTATCGTGATCATAAAAAACATATTCAGCTCGTCTTGGCTTCCATAAATAGCCAATGGGTCGCCTTTTTCTACATTTTCTAAAGTCATATCCACATAATCGCTTCCCAAAATTAATCTCGCAAAAGAATCATCATAAGCCGCCGAAACCACGCCAATTAATGCCGCAATCGTGAAAATAATGAAGGAATAAAGTAATTCTCTTTGGTAATTATACAAAAGAAAAGGTAATTCTTCTTTCCAAAATAAAATGAAACGGCTGGCCTTTTCTCTTTTATTAGCATAAATTTTTCCGAAAAATTTACCCGTCAATCCGTTCAAATAGCTTGTTGTGGGCGATTCTGGGTAAAATGTTCGAGCATAAGAAAGGTCGTCGGTGAGTTGGATAAATCGTTCAGAAAGCACGTCAGGGTCGGACGTGAGCGTATCTTGCTCAAATATTTGCCATTTATCAATGTTCTGTTTTTTGAATAATGCTTCCCGCATGAGGCTTTGGGTGTATAAGTATGCAGCAAAAGTTAGTTAGCAGTAGGCAGTCATTTAAAAACATGATTTGCTAATAATAAAGCGGTTGAATCTGAATTGAAAATACTGCCTACTGCTAACTAAGTACTGCTAACTAAGTTTGGAATTTGCTAAAACCAGCTATCTATTTTATCTTTCGGAAAGATACAAAACTTTTATAAAAACACAGTATCAATGAGTCAAATTCAAATACAGACTACCCAAAATGTAGTTCTTTCGTTCACACCTGCCAGCGTTGGCGACCGCATCTTAGCTCATGTTATCGACTGGACAATTTTTATTGCTTGGTTTTTGATTTTCGCACTCGTGGCTTCGGGCATGGGTGATGCTTTATTTGGCAGTAAGATTGGAATGGTTGTTTTCTTTGTCTTTATGTTATTGCCCGTGATGCTTTACGACCTACTTTTTGAAGTTTTTATGAACGGACA
Organism: Arcicella sp.; assembly: GCF_964672035.1. Taxonomy (NCBI): domain Bacteria; kingdom Pseudomonadati; phylum Bacteroidota; class Cytophagia; order Cytophagales; family Flectobacillaceae; genus Arcicella; species Arcicella sp. The sequence goes on along the minus strand of NZ_CBABQS010000019.1, from coordinate 46,119 downwards.
AACCTTAGGAAAACGGGCCATGGATGTTCGAGTATTGGCTTTGGATGGTACTCCACCCACACTCGGAGCCCACATTATGCGGTGGATGTTCAGGTTGGTAGATACAGGAATATTCGGTTCGATGGTGGCTTTAGTCGTGGCAGCAGTCAATGGCAAAGGGCAACGTTTAGGCGATATTGCCGCAGGAACCGCCGTTGTAAAATTGAAGCAAACTGTTAGTTTAGCGCAATTGAAGCAAGAAAAAATCCAAGAAGACTACGTTCCTGTATTTCCAGAAGCCTCTCTTTTGTCCGACCGTGACGTAGTAACTATCCGAGCCGTTTTGAAAAAAGGGAAAGATGAAAATAATTCTGTTTTAGTATTTGAAGCCGCCCAGAAAGTAAAAGAAGTAATTGGTGTTCAGTCAGAAATGGAAAATATGGCGTTTTTGCAACAGATTCTTCAAGACCATACGTATATGATGATGGTGGAATAAATTACCCTCAGATCGTAGCTAAAAACATCTTCCGATAGTTTAGCGGACTATATCCCGTCACGACTTTAAACTGTTTATTGAAATGTGAAATATTGCCAAAACCGCTTTCAAAACATACTTCTGCTACTTGTTTATCGGTAGAATTGAGGAGATTGCAGGCGTGTTTTATTCTAAATTCGGTCACTAAATCTAAGAATGTTTTCTTGGTTATTTTCTTGAAATACCTACAAAAAGCCGTTTCGGTCATGTTGGTTAAATGAGCCGCCATTTCAAGATGAATATCTTGGGTGTAATGCTCAATTACGTAGGCATAAACTTTGTTAATTCTACCTAAATCAATGGCTGATAAATCGTACTTATCGGGTTGATTATCAATGATTTCGAAGTCTTTTGAAGTGGCAATGGTATTCAATAAATCCAACAAGCCCAATAACTTTTGAAAGGGAGGAACGGTTAGCAAAAAAATCATCTCTCTGGCTACTCTATCGCTTGTTTTTCCCGAAATTAAAATACCCGATTTTGCTTTTTCCAACAAGTTTCTGATGGGTAATGTCTCAGGGTTTTTAAAGAAGCCTTCTCCCAAAAAATCTTCCCTAAATTGCACTACAATTGAACGGGCAGAATTCTCATTTCCGATACCATCATTCTTCCAACAATGGGGTACATTTGAACCCAATAAGACTAAATCTCCTTCCTTAAAATCTGACACTTGATTCCCCACAAAACGCTTTCCTTCACTTTTGAGAATAAGCGTTAATTCAAATTCGGGATGAAAATGATAAGGGGCATCAAAGTAGGGAAGCGTAAATTGGCGGAATAAAAAAGAGCCGTCTGTGGCTTTATCTAATTGTTCAAGGGAAGCTTTCATTAAAGGAAAATTTCAGCAAGTGGATAAAAGTAGGGTTTAGGATTTAGGCGTTAGCCATGAGTGAAACAACCAATTAAATATCAGCTATTTACACCAAACGAAACATTGTTTAAATACATACGACTACTTAACAAAGTATTATGATGATAAAATTGCACAAAAAATGGCAAAAAATGACAATAAGTATCTGAAAACTAATGAATTACTTTGTGAAAGATTTACAATTTAACAAAAATGAGAAATGAATATATTAACACAATTGCCAGATTTATTGCAAAATTATACGATTACTCAAGAGCAACAAGCTGATTATCAAGCAAATGGGCATGTTTTATTGAGAAATATTCTGAATCAAGAAGAAATAAAAAGCTATCGGGATGTTATTGTGAATGCTGCCGAAAAATTTAATACAGAGAAACGAAAAATGGAAGACCGTGACACGTATGGGAAAGCCTTTTTGCAAATTATGAATCTTTGGGAAGTTGATGAAGACGTGGCAAAATTTACGTTAGCAAAACGTTTTGGTAAAATTGCCGCTGACTTAATGGGCGTTGAAAAAGTGAGGATTTATCACGACCAAGCTTTGTTTAAAGAAGCAGGTGGAGGACATACACCGTGGCATCAAGACCAGTATTATTGGCCCCTCGAAACCCAAAAAGCCATCACGATGTGGATGCCTTTGATGGATATTTCCGTTGCAATGGGAATGCTTACTTTTGCCTCTGGGTCGCAGGAATTGGGATTTATGGGTAATTTAGAAATTTCGGATAAATCAGAAGAAATTTTAGGAAATCTGGTGAAAGAAAAGAATTATCCCATCACACGGGCGGAGGTTATGCAAGCGGGCGATGCTACTTTTCATGCTGGTTGGACGCTCCATTCTGCACCAGGAAATTATTCGGATAAAACACGGGAAGTGATGACCATTATTTTCGTGGAAGACGGGGCAATTATTACCGAACCTAAAAATAAAAATCAAGAAGCAGATCGTTTAAAATGGTTCAAAGGTTTGCCCGTGGGAAGTCTGGCAGCTTCGGTAATAAATCCATTGATTTAAAACTAATCAATGTTTTGGACAACCACAGTCATTTTTCTTAAATAATCCCCATAAAAAACCTTTTTTACGACGACGTTTCACCGCTGTTTTTGCGACGAATGAAGTTTCGGAAATAGTCGTTTTTTTGTAAGAAATACTGTTAGATGCTTCGGTTTCAATTTGAAAACAAGCAAAAATGACGGTTAAAAGAATTAGCTTTTTCATGGAACGAAATTTTTGTCAGATGATTTCAAATATAATATTACAGGTTAATTATCGTCTGACCTATAAATTGTAAACGAAAAAGCCGTGCCAAATTGTATTTTGACACGGCTTTTTCCCCTATTAATTTTCACATTAAAATTTACTCTTCAAATAAGCAAGCGCTAAATCGTAAGCATCTTCGCCTGCTACTTTATCATATTTTGGATTTGATGGATTCGCAAAAGCGTGTTCTGCATCGTAGCTTTTTACTTTAATTTTTTTGCCAGCAGTTGCCATATCTTTCTCAAATTGAGCCACAACTGCGGGTGAAATCCATTGTTCTTTTCCTGCAAAAAGTCCCAATACATCACAATTAAGGGTTTTTAGTTTCTCTACATCTTTTTCGGGCATTCCGTAATACATCACGCAACCAACGGCTTGTTTACCTTCCAATAACGCCGATTTCAACGATAATCCACCGCCAAAGCACCAACCTACCGAAGCAATTTTCGCCTCTTTTCCTACGTGATTAATTGCTCCTTCGATAATAGCAGCCAAACGTTTTTGGTCAGCGCCTCCCATCAATTTTCCGGCTTCTTCCGGACTTGTGGCCACTTTACCGTCATACATATCAATCGCCATCACGTTTACATCTTGTAAATCGTTATAGAAAGTCTCAGATTGTTTTTTGATATAATCATTTAAACCCCACCATTCTTGATAAACGAAAAGGTATTTGTTCGATTTTTTAGCTGATTTAATCAAAAACGCATTGGCTGTCTGGCCATCGGGCGTTTTGAATTTTATCATTTCGCCACCCGCCAAACTTACGTGCGTGTATGGAAGCGGAGACTCGTGTGCTCTTTGGAATTCTTTCGTTGAAGCCATTAATTGCATATCGTCTTTATTGCAATCAGCTTTTGAAATTGGTGAGCAACAACTTTGTGAAAAACCGAAATAACTTACGGTTGATAAGATAAGGGTTAATAGTAATTTTTTCATTGGATAGTTATTTTGTTTGTGAAGTATTAACTGATAAATTTAAGAAAAGGTTTATAGGTTTTAAGGAAGTCGCCCTTTTAAAGGACGAGTTTTTGAATATAATTTTATTTAGGATGATAAATTTGCTTCGCTTCCTTCAAAACTACACTTCTATCCAAGGTCATTTTCTTGGTTTTTTGTTGTGAAAATAACTCCATTTGATCAGCATAATGTGGACTATCAGGGTGATTTGAGGCTCCGTAGCAATTAATGCTTTCGATTTCTGGCAGACCATCTTTCGAGAATTTGACCAATTCAATGTATGACTCTCCCGCATTTGCCTTGACTTTACCATTTTTGTAGGGTACCGTTCCCATGGCCGCTAACACATCTGGAATCCCAAAAATCGGTAGTTCTTTATTTCCACGAACCAATTTTTGCATATCGCCTAATTTTATATCCACCGTTCCAAAATTATTGAGCAGATGATTTTGGGCAAAACGCAATCCTTCTAAACAATTATCCACTGTCAATTTTTGAATATTTCCATCTCGTAGATAATATTTGTCATTGCAATAATCATAGAATAATTTGAAAACCGCCGCATCTGGATTATCGGCTTCGGCACGTTTATTCCAGTTTTGTATTTTCTCGATAATGTGTTTTAATTCTGGATAATCGCTTGGTTTTAAGGTATATAGCGCTGATTCATTAATGAAATAACTCAATTTTGTGGGTAATTGTAAATCGTATTTTATCTTCTTGAAATCATCGTAACTCACTTTTTGATACTGCGAAACCAATTCCATAAAACGTTTACTTCTATTAGTTTCCCAACGTTCAACGCCCATCGTAGCATCAAAATTTTCGGGCTTTAAATTTTCTTCAGGAGCAGTGGCACTGTAGGGAGTATTGTTTGAATTATACACATAGCCAGCTTTTGGATTCAAAATTTGGGGCAAATCTTGAATCGGATGGTAAGTATTCCACAGATTTTCTGAGGTATTTCCTGCCAATGTTCCCGTCCAATTGAACTTTGGATTTCTGAGAGGGATTTTTCCGTTAGTGATGTAGAAAATATTATCCTCTTTGTCGGCATAAATGATGTTAAACCCTGGGATCGAAGTCATTTTTAAGGCATCATAAAATTCAGTATAATTTTTTGCCTTATTCATTCTATACCATTGTTCCATCGGTTTTATATCGAAAAGCGAAGCAAATCTGATAGAAAAAGTGCCCGTTTTTCCCACAACCGTTGGGCCATATTTACTCCAATAAATTTTCTTTTTTACCCCAATCACAATGCCCTTAATCTTCACTTTTAGCTTAACGGTTTCTTCTTCCAAATCAAGCCATTGGTTATCAAAACGATACTGATTTTTGTTTTCGGGATTGATTTCTAATTGGTACAAATCTAATTTATCGTGATAATTTACGGTGTGAGCCCAACCTAAATGCTCATTTACGCCGTGCAAAATGGTGGCTGCCCCAGGAAAAAGCCCTCCCAAAGCATTCCAACCCTGTTCGCTACAAACGTGGGCTTCGTACCAAGAGGCCGGCCCTTCAAGCGGTTGATGTGAATTGATATTGAGGTAAGTTTTTCCATCGGTAGTTTTTCCAGCACTAAACGCAAAAGCATTAGAGGCCTTCGGGCGAAATTCTTCCAAAGTGGCAACTTTACCATTAAAAATTGATTGCAAAGCACGGTCGAAACCCGAAAAAGAGGCAATCGAAAGCATGGAAGCCGTTAATTGGTCTTCAATCGTAGCGGGGAATTCTCCTTTCACCAAAACTTCTTTCGGATGGGTTCTGGCGTAAGCATTTATGCCTTCCACATAGCCGGTAAGCAAGGCTTTATATTCGGGAGAAATCGTGTTAATATTATCCTGAACGGTTTTTCTGGCACGAATCAAAGCTACCGCATAATCGACGGCGGCGCCATTTTTACCCAAATATCTCCCCAATAATTGCTTACCACCCAAGAGTGTAAATTGAATCGTTTTGAAATCATCTTCGGCATGAGCGTACGCTAACCCATACGCTACTTCGGGGTCAGTTTTGGCAAAAATATGAGGAACTCCCCACGAATCTCTGGCAATGGTTACATTTTCGGGATTTATCTGCGCATGAATGAGTTGCGGGATAAAAATTAAGAGAAAAAGGATGTTTTTTAGTATTTTCATGAAATGGTTTGTCTTTGAATAATTTTTAAAATTCTATTCAATCAAATGGAAATATTCTCGGTCAAAAACTCGGAAATATAGCCACGGAGGTAAGGTTGCAAAGCCCGGTTGCATATCATCAAAAGTTGGTCGTTGACTCACATGAGCGAGCATACAATCACGTTTGTAACGTCCGTAAGGCGCAATATTTACGCACAAATCAGCTTGTGGAAGTCCTTTTTCTGGGTCTTGGGGATAATTTTTTCTAAAACCTTCGGCAATTTTTAACGCAAAAGCAATCATATCTTTTGGCAAAGTAACTTGATATAATTTCTTAGGAGAAAAATTAGGTTTCCCTTTATCTTCTTGAAAAACTTCCAATACTGCTTTTGAAACATTTCGATGATCAGGATGTCCGTATAAACCCACTTTATCATCCAACGTAAAAAGTACGGAAGGCTGGTACTTTTGGATTAACGAACGAACTACTTTTTTTAGCGAATCCAGCGGTATATTGGATGTCCCAGAATCGGGAAAATCAAACATTTCGTGGTGATTCAACTCCAAAATACTCGCTATTTTATCCACTTCTTTGGTACGTCTTTGTCCCAATTGTTTTTTGAGTCGATTCAAAGAGGTATCCGCTAACTCTTTAATTTTAGAAACATCGATAATACTTCCATTTAATCCCGCTTCGCCACGAGTCATGTAGCAGATACTTGTTTCAACGCCTTGCGATTTCAACATTCTCATGGTGCCGATAATCGTAATTTCATCGTCAGGATGAGCAAAAATGGCTAATGCTTTTTTTTGTAAATTCTCAGGAATTAAATTTTCGGTTTGCGATACATTTTCATCCTGAATTTTGGAACGGAGATAAAATAACCCACTGAATATCAGTAATATTATAACGGACAAAATGATGATTAGTTTTTTCATGTCGAAAGACTTCAAACAAAAAAGAGGCACGAAGCCCCTTTTTTGATATTTATAAAGATAGTTTGGTACAGTGTACGCTAATTACTTATTCAATAATTCGTCGAATGTAATACCCACATAGAACATTGAACCAACTGTTGGATTTCCAAAACCTGTTGAATATGCGTTACCCAATATGTTGCTTCCACCCACTTTCAAGATTGATTTAATGCTTGGAATTTTCTTACTTATTTGAGCATCAAGCGTATTGAATTGTGGAACGTAAGCAAGTCTTTGTTGTGACACTAAAGTGCTTGCAATGCCTGTTGGGCCATCAAACGCTTCTTGGTATCTCCAAGCTACTGAGAATCCAAAGCCTGTTCCGGCAACATTACGATTTCCTACACTTGCATTCACACGATACAATGGCGTGCTAAAACCTACTTGCTGATTTTCGGCTGGAATATCTTTTTGATTAGTAATTTCGTTACGAGCACCATTCAAACCTAAAGTGAATCCACCAGGTAATGAATAATCAAATCCTAAACCCCAACCTGCTGTTTTAACATCAACAGGCGTGTTAGTTGAAATTGAGAAAACATTCAAAGCATTAATATCTGATGCTTTAGCTGCCGTAGTAACAGAGACACCATTGATGAAATCTTGGTAAGTGCTTTGGTAATAATAAGCGTCAAAAAATAATTTTTTGCCTAACAATCCTTTATAACCAATCTCCCAAGTATAAACTTTTTCTGGTTTGTACTCACCAAAAGTAACGGCAGTTGGATTTGCTTTTCCAGTGGCAATATCAGTAACGCTATACGCAGGTTTACCCTGTAAATATTTATCACGAAGGAATGGAAGACCACCCAATAAGCGAGCGCTACCCACAAATAAGTCAATGTATTGATTTTGTGTGGTTGGCATTCGGAAACCTGTTTGATAAGATACACGGAAATTATTGTTATCATTAAGCGATAAAACACCGGAGATTCGTGGCGTAAATTGTCCCGCAAAATTTTGGTTTTTATCGTAGCGCATTGAACCTGATAACTTGAATTTGTCGTCAAACATTTTCTTGGCTAATTGTACATATCCACCAAACTCCGTAATGGTAAATTCTTTGCCTGATTCGTCTAAAGAAAAGATTGTTCCACTTGAATTAAGGTTATAACTACGAAGATTAGCACCCACAATTACTTCTACGGCATCATCAAATTTCTTGGTTAAATTGTACATACCTTCAGCATGATACATGGCTGTTTTATCTAAGAATTTTGCCCCAATTGCACGTGCCGAAGCGGGTGCTAAAATGCCTGGAATTGCTCTGTTTTTTGAAGCATCAGCCGCATTGTTAAATTCTGGAGTTCCTGGCAAAAAACGACCTTTGTCGGCATTTGCTCTGGCTGAACCGTAGAATGTTGCTGGGCTGACAGCAGCGACCGCCGCATTGGCAGCCGTTACACCCGCTGTTAATGCTTGAAGTTGCGTTTGACCTGCTTTCAAGGCATTACCAAAAGCTGTTGAAAAACCAGCACCGTAAGCTCCTAAAGCAGTTGCTCCGTAAGTTCCAGCAAAACCAGCTACATAATCACCATACCAAGCTTCACTTTTTTTCCATGCTTCGTTGATACCACTGGCTAACAATGAATTAGCGTAAGAATCGCCCGAATTTTCTTGCGTAGTGTAGGCACGTAAATAAAAGTCTGAGCCTTTCAATTCAGCCTTTGCTTGCCATAAAGTAAAGTTTTTGATTGAATATCGGTCTGAACCTGTGTAAACGCTGGTTCCATAACCATAATTTCCTTGAAGAACTGCTTCCACTTTATCATTCAAACGATAGTGCAACGCAGCATTTAATTTTAAACTTTTAGTTGTATAATCAGCTAAAGTATTTTCTTCGTAACCTGTGCGTGAAACAAAAACAGTGCTACTTGGAAAAACAGAGTTGAAAATAGCCGTTGGCGTTAAAAAACCACCCGTAGCGGCCGAAATTTGATTAATGCCTGCCGTCAATCCATTAGTTGGGTCTTGAAGAATTGGTCTCAGTAAACTTTGGAAATTCAACCCCTGATTCGATTCATCACCGTAAGTATTTACGCCATTGTATGCTTGGTCAGAAGCTCTTGTACCAATGCCCACACCATTTCCATTGACTAAACTTTGGTTACTATAATTATTGGCTTGCCAATCTTGTGCTTGCAAATAAGCAAAATTAACCTTGAAGGCGAATTTGTTATTGAATGCTTTTGCATAACGGAAACTATAATCCGTATATCCCGTTGAAGGAGTAGTACGGCTACTTTCATTCATCGTTCCAAATTTTAAATTGGCACTCAATCCTTGGTACAGGAATGGACTTTTTGAATTCATCAAAATAATACCATTCATGGCATTTGGTCCATAAAGAGCTGATGCTGCACCTGGAATTAACTCAACGCTTTCTAAGTCTAATTCACTAATACCCACGATGTTACCAACTGCAAAGTTTAAACCTGGCGCTTGATTATCCATTCCGTCCACCAATTGAACAACTCTTGGATTACCGCTTCCGTTGAACCCACGAGTTGTCACTGATTGAAAAGTCAAACTTTGTACGTTTACATCAACACCTTTCAAGTTTTTTAGGGCATCATAAAAAGAGGCCGATGGTGTATTTTGAATAGCACGTAAGTCCATTTTCTCTACCGAAACGGGTGATTTCATCACACCTTCTTCAACTCTTGATGCTGAAACCACAACTTCCTGACCCAAGATGTTCTGCTCTTCCATTTTAATGTCAAAGTCAGACTTGCTCCCAGTTACCGTAATTTCTTGTGTTTTGTAACCAATGCTCGAAACAGCAATGGTAAAGGGTGTTGGTGTGGTGGTAGAAAGTGAAAAAGTACCTTTGGTATCAGTTATCGTACCAATTACTTTTCCTTTCACGGCAATGCTTACCCCAATTAGTAATTCTTTCGTGGCTCCATCGCTAACTTTACCCGAAATTTTAGTTTGTGCAAACGACGATGCCGCAAGCAACATGATTGAGGCAAAGAAGCTAAGCCCCATCTTAGTAAAAAAGTTTTTCATAAAATGACTTTTTAGTGAATTAAGGTTAAAATACATTAATTTTGTAATACAAAATTGCAAATTATTCTGTAAAAATTAAATTATTTTTTGAATTATTATGCAAGCATACCAAAATATTTTACAATTTTTTCAGATAATTATACAAAAATAAATAATCCTATGTTTTCTTACAAATGTCTGTTTTTATATTTTTTCTTCTTAATTGTCTCATTATCAGGATGTAATAAGATGCCTTATCAATTGAAGAGTCACTTTTCTGAAAACTTAATACCCTCACAACCAGACTACTCAAAAACTGGAAATTGGGCGGCACTTCCCACAAAAAATGACCCAGCTGACCGAGTGCCACTTAAATCTGATTTGAAAGATGGGCAAGCAACTGCAGAAGTGGATGTATTTTTTTTGCACCCCACCATTTTTACGAAAAAACCTGAAAATCAATACGAATGGAATGCGGATGTAAACGATACTAAAATGAATGAATCAGTTGACAATTCTACCATTCTCAATCAGGCATCAGCTTTTAATGGTTCTGGAAAAATTTACGCTCCACGCTACCGCCAAGCGAATTATCACGCTTTTGTTACCGCTGATAAAGATGACAAAAATAAATCGCTGGATTTGGCCTATACTGACATAAAAGCAGCATTTGATTACTATCTAAAAAACTACAATCAAGGTCGCCCGATTGTGATTGCTTCGCACAGTCAGGGAACGGTTCATGCCACCCGACTTATCAAAGAATATTTTGATGGAAAACCCCTACAAAAACAGTTGGTGGCGGCTTATATCATCGGAATTGCTACTCAACCTGATGCTTTCGACAATATAAAACCTTGTAAATCAGGTGATGAAACGGGCTGTTTTGTTTCTTGGAATACGTATGGAAAGGATTTTTATCCGAAAAGTCATAAATCTGGTTTGAATACCGCAGTAAGTACAAATCCATTAACTTGGACATTAGATTCAATGTATGCGCCTGCAGGTTTGAATAGGGGAGGCGTAGGTAGAAACTTTACGATGTACCCCAACATTGTTGATGCTCAAAATCACCAAGGAATGGTTTGGATAAACCGTCCCCACATTGCTGGAAGTAAACTCGTAAAAAATCAAAGTTGGCATATTGCTGATATTAATTTTTTCTATGTAAATATTAGAGAAAATTTAGCCCAAAGAATTGAAAAATATTTAGCAATGAGCCATGAGAAGTAGGCTTTGAGCGAATTCAAGTATAACATTTAAAATAAATCTATCACAATAAAAATCTGTGTTTATCGCTCATGGCTCAACGCTAAAAAAGTATGAATAATAATTATGTCGTAATTATGGCTGGTGGAGTTGGAACCCGGTTCTGGCCATTCAGTCGCTCAAAAAATCCCAAGCAATTTCACGATGTTTTAGGAACAGGCAGAACGCTTTTGCAACAAACAGCTGACCGTTTTGAAGATATTTGTCCGAAGGAAAATATCTACATTGTAACGAGTGCCGATTATATCGAAATCATCAAAGAGCAGTTGCCTTTCATGAGTGATAGCCAGATTCTTGCCGAACCTTCTCGTAGAAATACTGCCCCATGTGTGGCGTATGCTTGTTATAAAATTGGGTTACAAAATCCAAAAGCAAACATCGTCATTGCACCAGCTGACCATATTATTTTACGGGAAAAGGAGTTTGAGAAAAGAATAAATATTGCACTCGAAGCCTCTGCGAAAGACGATGTTTTGGTAACCTTGGGAATCACCCCTACTCGACCAGATACGGGTTACGGATATATACAATACGTACAATCGCAGGAAGAGGTGAAAAAAGTAAAAACTTTTCGTGAAAAGCCAAATCTTGAACTTGCCAAATTATTTGTTACCAGTGGTGAATACGTATGGAATGCGGGAATTTTTGTCTGGAATGTTCAAGCAATTAAAAAAGCATTTGCCAAAACAAGCCCCGCAATTCACGAGATTTTTACCCGTGGGGAATCTTTTTATTTCACCGATAGAGAAACCGATTTTATCAATGAAGAATACAAAACCTGCGAAAGTATTTCTATTGATTATGCCATAATGGAGAAAGCTGATAATGTTTTTACCGTTTTGGGAGATTTTGGTTGGTCAGATTTAGGCACTTGGAAATCCCTGTATGAAGTATCAGAGAAAGACGAAAATGAAAACGTAGTGGATGGTCAAACAATGCTTTATGGTGTAACAAATAGCATCATAAAAACACCGAAAGATAGATTGGTAGTTATTCAAGGTTTGGATGGATACATCGTGGCAGAATACGGTAATGTTCTAATGATTTGCGAAAAAGAGCAAGAACAGTTTGTGAAGAATTTCGTAGCCGATGCTGGTAAGAAAGGTAACGAATTTGTGTAGAAGATAGGAATGAATTGTTTAAAAATAGAGGTCATCGACTGGATATTGAAATCTATTCTATGACCTTTATTCTTTTAAATTTTATTTTGAAGCAATATCCATCAAATATTTTATTTGCGTAATAATTTCTACATTGTCAGGACAATCAATATCTTGTCCAACCACTTGATAACCAGTCATTAATATTTTAGAATTAGGAAATTCTTTGGCTAATTTATACACGTATCGTTGAATTTCATTTTGTCCAGGAACCGATGTTATGACAGTAAAAATATAATCTGGTTTGTACATTTCGTGGGCAAAACCTAACTCACTAAAAGGTAAACTTTGCCCCAAATAAATGACTTTATTCTGTCTTGACCGAACGATATAATTAGCGAAAAGTAAGCTAATTTCGTGCATTTCGCCTTCTGGTAGATACAACAAATACTTTTTCGCTCCAGGTCTCAACGAAGGAAGTTGCCCATCAATCGCTACAATCAGTTTCTGACGAATTAGATTAGAAATAAAGTGTTCCTGAGCCGGCCCAATTGAACCCGTAATCCACAATGTTCCGATTCTGTTGAGAAATGGATAAATAATATTTATCATCATATTCTCGAAACCGAATTGAAGGGTATTGGTGCTAACAATTTTTTCAAAACGCTCTTCGTCTAAATCCAGCATAGAAATGGTTAGGGCATGAATTTGGTCAGGATAATTAAGTTGTTTATCCGAAATCAGCAGAATTTCATTTGAAAGTTCTTCGGGAGACATTTTGGAAATCTCCGAAATTTTATGCCCGTGGTCTTTCAACAAAGAAATGTTCAATACTAATTTCAAGTCTTGATCATCATAAGCACGAATATTAGTATCTGTGCGGTCTGGTCTAAGAATGTCGTAACGTTGTTCCCAAATCCGTAATGTATGTGCCTTGATGCCAGAGAGTTGCTCAAGGTCTTTGATAGAATAAGTACTCATGGCTTTAATGTATAGTCAGATTACCTGACAAATTTTACGCATAAATTACTTTTAAGGATTAAAAAGTAATTTATATAGTAGAAAAAATATCGAGTAATAAAATCAATATCAGTTCAAAATTTAATTAATAATTATTGATTGTAAATAGATGATTAACAGGTTGTTCAATATAAAGTTTGAAAAGAATAAACAAAATTCAGAATTATCAAAATAGCATTTTAAATATATTGATTGAAATAAAGAATAAAAATTGAAGTGCAAATAGTAAAGTAGCTAATGGATTTAATTTTTGAAACTTACTATTTAAAAAAATGCAACTCAGTAAAAAAGCGATTACAAACCATGCTTGAAAGTTCTGAAAAGGTATTTTTTCAAATTGCCAATGCCAAAAATCTAAATGAATTGCCACGGGTTCAATTAAATAATCTAAACAAACCATCAAAAGGGAAGCAAAAGTGGCTTTTGTGAAAGTATAATCTAAAATTGATTTTTTAAGGGTACTGTTTTTAAATAATTCAAAAAAAACAATGGTTACTATATTTGAACAATAAATTAACAGCAACCAATTTGCACCGATTACTAACGGTACGCCCAACACTTTTGTGCCGAGGGTTTGTCCATACCAATATTTTCCAAAAATTAAACCAGATTGTACACCAATGACTTCTATGAAAAAACCAGCCAAGAAAATGCCAATGGAAGTAACAATAAATGATTTATTAACTTGTTGATGAAAAAGGAGAAGTAAAATTAACGATACCCACAAATTAAAGGGGGCGGCAAGTTTTAAATAAGGTTGCGTGCAAGGCAATATCAACCCAAGTGTTCCGACAATATACATCAGAGTAACGACTATAAAAGTTGTTTTTCGATAGCGTATGGTTACAAGAGATTTGATTTGGAATAAATTTATCATATTAAATATATAACAACAAAAAAGCCTTGTCTGTTCGACAAGGCTTTTGGCAGGAAGATGGGGCTCGAACCCACGACCTCCGGCACCACAAACCAGCGCTCTAACCAACTGAGCTACATCCTGCATATAAGTTTTGGGACTGCAAAAGTAGTGAATAATTGATAATTAACAATGAATAATGGATAATTTTTCAAAAAAATATCTATTAAACTACTAACTGTCAATTATCAATTATTAACTGTCAATTATAAAGCTGCTTTGTAACGAGTTTCAGCACCATTCCAATTCACTAAATTCCAAAAAGTATCAATATAATCTGGGCGTTTATTTTGGAATTTTAAATAATAAGCGTGTTCCCAAACATCTAAACCAAGAATTGGAGTTCCTTTTACTTCGGCTACGTCCATTAAAGGATTGTCTTGATTTGGCGTTGAAGTGATGGCTAATGAACCGTCAGTTTTCACAATTAACCATGCCCAACCCGAACCGAAACGTCCGACAGCCGCTTTTTTAAATTCTGCTTTCAAATTATCCAATGAACCAAAAGTTGAATCGATTGCGGTTGCCAAAGTTTCAACGGGTGAACCGCCAGCGTTTGGCGCAAGGATATTCCAAAAGAAAGTATGGTTGTAATGGCCACCGCCATTGTTACGAACAGGCGCAGGCGCTTTGCTGATACCAGCCATTAATTCTTCGATTGTTTTTCCTTCTAAATCTGTTCCAGCAACGGCTGCGTTGAGATTTGTAACGTAGGCTTGATGATGACGGTCATGGTGAATTTCCATAGTCAATGCATCAAAATGAGGTTCTAACGCATCATTTGCGTAGGGTAATGGGTCTAATACGAATGCCATTTTCTTTGAGTTTTATTGTTTGATTTAGCTTTAAGCAATGAGTTTTAAGTAGTATAATTTCTCATAGCTCAAAGCTCATCCCTGATAGCTTAGAAACTATGAAAAAGATTATTAAGTTCTAAGATGGGCAAAAAAACGCTTTAAAATTTCTTCGCAATCTGCTTGAAGAATGCCAAAAGTGACTTGGGTTTTGGGATGGAGTAGGTTGGATTGGACTCGTTGAAAACCTCTTTTTTCATCGGAAGCTCCCCAAACAATTCGTCCAATTTGTGACCAAAAGATGGCTCCCGCACACATAATACAAGGTTCGAGGGTTACGTATAACGTGCAGTCTTTTAAATATTTAGCGCCCAATTTTTGACTTGCTGCCGTCAATGCCAACATTTCTGCATGAGCTGTTACATCATTGAGTTTTTCGGTTTGATTATACCCTTTCGCAATAATTTGATCTTGACAAACGATTAATGCTCCGACGGGAATTTCTCCTTCATCAAAAGCATTTTCGGCTTGTTGGAGGGCGAGTAACATGAAATATTCGTCAGAAAACATTTATTGCAAGTTTAGTACTAATATTAGGCCACGGATTTTACAGATGATACGGATTGAACGGATTATTTTTATCCGTTTAAATTCGCCCAATCCGTGGTCTAATATCATTTGCTTATTTTACGTAAGCCTTATTTCTTAAATAAAAATCAACTAAAACCAATGCCGCCATAGCTTCTACAATAGGAACGGCACGTGGCACAACGCATGGGTCGTGGCGACCTTTACCTGAAACAATCACTGCATTTCCATCTGCATCAACGCTATCTTGGTCTTGCATAATGGTGGCTACGGGTTTGAAAGCTACTCTGAAATAAATATCTTCTCCGTTTGAAATCCCACCTTGAATACCGCCAGAGTAATTAGTTTTTGTTCTAACTCGTTCATTTCCATCCAGATACATTTCGTCGTTGTGTTCTGAACCGTACATTTCAACCCCTTCAAAACCACTGCCATATTCAAAACCTTTTACGGCATTGATGCTCAACATGGCTTTGCCCAATTCAGCGTGAAGTTTGTCAAAAACGGGTTCACCCAAGCCAACGGGTGTGCCTGTGATAACGCAATTGATTACGCCACCGATTGAGTCTCCTCTTTTACGAGTTTCGTCAATCAGGTCAAACATTTGTTGCGCCACGATTGGGTCGGGGCAACGAACCGCATTTTCCTCAGCTTTCAGAATATCTAATTGTTGGTAAGGCGTGGTTAATTTTAATTTTCCAACTTGCGAAACATACGATTGGATTTCGATGCCAATTTCTTTCAAAATCAACTTTGCAATCGCTCCTGCAGCTACACGAGCAACGGTTTCACGGGCAGAGCTGCGTCCTCCTCCACGATAATCACGATTGCCGTATTTGGCTGTGTAAGTATAATCAGCGTGCGAAGGGCGGAATTGCTGGGCAATATGAGAATAATCTTTGGAACGTTGGTCTTCGTTACGAATCACCATGGCAATGGGTGTTCCCGTGGTTTTTCCTTCAAAAATACCGGATAGCACTTCAAATTCATCATCTTCACGACGTTGTGTTGTGATGCGAGATTGTCCTGGTTTTCTACGATCTAATTCTGATTGAATATAGGATGAGTCGAATGTTACACCCGATGGGCAACCGTCTATAATTACGCCCACACCAATCCCGTGTGATTCTCCGAAAGTACTGATTTTAAATAACTTACCGTATGTACTGCTCATTTTTGAGTTGTGAGTTATGAGTTATAAGTTATGAGTTACACCTGTCAGCCTTGCTTATTAACTTATCCACTCTACTCTATTTTTAATTAACAAATTATTTTTTTCTATTTGGAAGAAAGATATAAATCATTCCTACCAACATAATTACAATCAGAATATTTGCTTCGTCTTTGAGGAGTTTTGTAAAATTATTCTGCTCTATTGAGGAATCTGAATTTTCCAGACCGTCGTAAACCGTAGTCGCTTCTGTTGGCGTATCTGCCGTTTGAATTGTTTGTCCAGAAACGCCTAAACGTATTTTGGATCTTAAAGTGTCATATTTTTCGGTATTGGTATTAAAATATATCCACCGAAAATATTTATCTAATGCAAAGTTACCAGCCCGCTTTGGAATTATCTGAAAAGTTAAAGATTTTGTCGTAATAATTTTATCATTTTGTGGATTTACGTTACCTACAATTTTAGGAGGAAAAAAATCAAAAATACTATCATTTTTAATTTGAGACAGCTTTATGTTATAGCCATCTCCGGTAATTTGTAAATGATAACTCACTGATTTTCCAGTGTTTACCTTGTATTTATCTAAGGATTCTTTCAATGAAAATTGCCCAACTGATAATTCATTTTTTAAAGGGTGAGGGGGTAATTCTTTGGCAACAATTGTAAAAGGACGACTACTAAAAGACACAAAACTGGATTTTTTTTGTCCATTTTTTTCAGGCGTAAATTTTAATAATCGGAAACTAACCGAAGGAAAAACGATGGGTCGGTTATTAAGCGGATAGAAAGTTGCTTCGTAAAATTTGTACTGCATATACTTTTTGCCCTTAATCGTAACTTGCGTTTGCTGGGTTTCGGTGATTCCAAAAGATTCTTCCCAACAATTTTCGGGTTTTATTTTTTTAGTAATGGCAGCAATTTGAATCCCATTTTGGTCAAAATCAAGTTCAGCCGTATTGTTTTCAGCAACGTATAAGGCAAATGTTACTGTGAATCCTTCGCCCACATAAGGGTGTAATTTTGAAGAGCTTAGTGACAAAAAAGCATCTTCTTTTATGTTTAAATCAGTAAACTCTGAATTAGTATTACCTTCAATAAAATCTGTAAAATCTTCTTTTTTATCCGAATTTTCAAGATTTTTATTATTGGGAGTATCTTGAGTACTTGCTTCTTTTTTATCGCCATTCGCACTCGTAGGTTTCCCAACTTTCACCACAAAACTTTCCGACTTCAAGTCAGTTCCATTGACACTTACTTTGAAACTGGGTATTTTGAAAATACCCTCTTTTTTGGCAGCATAATTTTGAGTGATGGTACACGTACTAAGGGGTTGCCCACTCACAAATGAGCGAGAAGTTGATTTTGAGAAGCCTCTTTTTGAAAAATTGGGTAATTCTGGGAAGGTACAATTGGACGTTTGTGCGTCACCCACAAATTTCACGATGACCGTTACAATAAATGGATCTTCGAGTGTAATATTTTTCTCTCCAATTATCAGGGAGACGTCATTGTTTTGTTGGGCTTTTGTCGCAAAGCATCCTAAAAAACAAATAAATATTGAAATATTTATATAATAAATCTTAACTTTCACCGTTCCTTTTGATATTCATTTAACGTATTATCTTTTAGTGGATGGTATTTAAAATAAAATATTTTGAGTATTTAACACTAATTTAATTGTTAATGCTTGGTAATCAGAACTTTATACTTTATTTTTATTGAATATTAATCCCTCCCCTCAAAAATTTAAAAACATATTAAAGCTATGACAACTTTAGATTATGTCAAAGTTATACTTGAAAAAGTTAGCTTCGATGCAAAGCTATTTGAAAAAGAATTAAGAAAAGCAATTAAAACCTTATTAACCGAAGAAATTAAAGATTTACGAGCGTGGTGTTCAGACCAATTTGGAAAAATGTATTATCAAGTAATCGAAAAATGTTTTAATAGAATTCGTAGAAAAAAATTAACTTTGACTTAAACCAGTATTTTTTGCAAAAGAGACCTTCAGAATTTGGAGGTCTCTTTTGTTGTTTTATGTTACTGTTTTTTAGGTATTTACGACTAAATATTTAGGAAAGAATTTTAACATAAGAGCATTATTCGAGCCATGAACTTCGATTCAATTTTCAATTTTAATGCGCACAAACACAGCATTTTTGGCATTGTGATTGTATTTATTTGGTTGGGGTTATTTTGTGTAGGAATGCTGATTGATTCAAAGCCTTACCGAGATGCTTTGGCAGAGAGAACAGATACGCTTAAAAAAGATACGACAAAAATTGTTCAAGTAGCTAAAAATCAAAGCATTACCGTAAATAAATCAGCTAAACCAGAATATCATAACAATAGCAATGATGTATTTGATCAACCATTTAAGAAAGTTACTTCAATGGTTATGAAAGTAATTATATTCTGGACACCTACCAATGTGGCACTTTTGAGTATGTTAGCGGGTTTGGCAGGTGGATTGAGCCGTAGAATTTGGCGATTGAAACCCATTGCAACAAATGCTACTAAAGACCCAAATGCGGAAATTGATTTCAGTAATACTTCTTCATTTTCTGGGGTTATTGTGGGTTTTGTGGTCTATTTAGCCTTTATTTCGGGAACACTTTTAGCCATGGATAATCCTTTTGCCAATACTTCTCAAGGGCAATACATCCGAACGGCTGGATTTATTTCCCTTTTTGCGTTTTCGGCTGCCTACGAACCCAGTATTTTTATTAATATTTTACGATATTTAACTTCCTTGAAAAAAAACTCGGATGAGAAAAAATGATTTTGAGAAATTTGTAAATAGTAGAGAAAATAATTTCCTTGGCGCTTAATAAACCTTTTGATAAGCCGCTCCATCCACTACAATTTTACTGATAATTTCTTTCATAATTTCCGAAGTTCCTCCCGCAATTGTGCCAACACGGGCATCACGGTAGATTCGACAAATTGGGTAGTCTTCGATGTAGCCAAAGCCTCCAAAAAACTGCAAACAACCGTCTGCTACCCGTTTGGCGAGTTCGGAACTGAAAAGTTTTGCCATCGAACATTCTTTTACCATGACTTCACCCTGCATAAATTTCCAACAAGTTGAATAAACGAATTCTCGGGCAATGTCCACTTCAGTTGCCATTTCAGCAATTTTATGACGAATGGCTTGGTATTTGGCAATCGGACGGCCAAAAGTTTCCCTTTCGTGGAGGTATTGAATCGTTAACTCTAAACTCAATTCAGCGCCCGAAACAGCCATAATCGAAGCAACTAAACGCTCCAATTGCAAACTCTCCATTAGATAATAAAAACCCGCATTTTCCTGCCCGATGAGGTGCGTTACGGGTACCCGCACATTATCAAAACTAATTTCCGCAGTATCGGAACTGTGCCAACCCATTTTGTTTAATTTTGTACGGGAAATACCCTCTGCATTCAAATCTACTACAATTAAGCTGATACCATTTGTCCCAGCTGTGGTATTTGTCTTGCAAGTTAGCGTAATGAAATCTCCATAAGTACCGTTGGTAATAAAGGTTTTTGAACCGTTGATGACATATTCATCGCCATCCAGAACTGCCGTTGTTAAGATGGCCGAAACATCAGAACCAGCATTGGGTTCAGAAATTCCCAAAGCCGCAATTTTGTCACCCGCAATGGCTGGAATTAGATATTTTTCCTTCAAAAACGAACTTCCAATTTTTGCAATATGATTAATTGCCATGTATTGATGCACACTAACGGCGGTTGAAAAACCACCCATCGTAGAACGGGCAATTTCTTCTAAAAATACTACTGAATACCACAAATCGGCATTTGTTCCTCCGTATTCTTCCGAAAAATTAATGCCTAAATAGCCTAAATCTCCCATTTTTTTGAAGATAGATTTTGGGATTTGGCGTTCGGCTTCCCATGTTGAAGCGTTTGGAATTACTTCTTTTTCGATAAATTGTCGAACCGATTGACGGAATAGTTGATGGTCTTGATTGAAATACTGTGAGATCATAAGTTTGTTTTTGAATTTTCGGTAAGTTCACAATAAAGTTCTGATTAACAAAAGATTAAGTAAAACAAAAATATTTGTCCTTGCGTTATTCCTATAAGATTTATCAGTAATTTAGATAGGTAAAAAACAACAAATAATGATTGACAAATAACGAACATTTTTAAACATCGCAGAATTATGAGTCGGAAAGTATTAATTTTGAATCAAGATTACAGTGCATTAACGGTTTGTTCTATTCCTAAAGCATTTTTATTGGTCTTTTTGAAAAAAGCTGATTTGGTAGCAGAGTCCGCAACGGAGCAACTGCATTCAATTTCGCAATCCTTCCCGATGCCTTCCGTAATTCGTTTGCACCGTTATGTTTACTTGCCCTATAAAGGCGTAATGTTATCGAGACAAAACATTTTTAGGCGAGATAATAGTAGTTGTCAATATTGTGGAAAAACGGAGGATTTAACCCTCGACCACGTAATTCCAAAATCAAGAGGCGGACGAACATCTTGGGATAATCTGACAACGGCTTGCAAAAGATGTAATTCTCGCAAAGGCGATCTAATGCCTGAAGAAGCAAATATGCACTTAAAAATAAAACCTTACAAGCCGTCATTTGTGATGTTTTTGCGTGATTTTGGGGGAATGATTGAAGATAGTTGGTTGCCATTTTTGGGCAAGAAAAAAGAGAAAGTTTTGGTGGATTAATTCTCAGCGATTTTTAATATGCTCAATTCAATGCTCAATATTCAAGTAAATAATAACTTGAATATTGAGCATTTTTTATGATTGATTGATAAAATTCAAATCCTTTCTCATCATTCAATTGTATCTTTGCGGACAATTTGATTCAAATTCGTTTTCGATTTTGGAGAATCGAGATACACTTTATGGAAATATTACAAAACGACTTATTATTACGTGCCGTCCGTGGCGAGCAAGTTGAACGTACGCCCGTGTGGGTGATGCGTCAGGCGGGAAGAATTTTGCCAGAATACCGTGCTGTTCGTGAAAAAGCGGGCAGTTTCATTCAGTTGGCAACTAATCCCGAATTGGCAGCGGAGGTAACACTTCAACCCGTTGATATCTTGGGTGTGGATGCAGCGATTATTTTCTCGGATATTTTGGTGGTTCCCGAAGCGATGGGGTTGCCCTATATCATGGAAGAAAAATCGGGTCCTGTTTTTCCAGAAGTCATTAAAACAATGGCTGATGTTGAAAAATTGAGAATTTCAGACCCCGAAGTGGATTTAAAATATGTGCTTGATGCCATCAAAATTGTAAAACGGGAATTGAATGGTCGTGTACCTTTAATCGGTTTTGCGGGAGCGCCATTCACTTTGTTGTGTTATATGATTGAAGGTCGTGGGTCAAAAACATTCTCGAAAGCCAAGAAATATCTTTATACCGAACCCGAACTTTCGCACGCTCTTTTGCAGAAAATTACGGATTCTACAATTGCCTATTTAAAGGCTCAGGTTGCATCTGGCGCCAATTTAGTCCAAATTTTTGATTCGTGGGCGGGTATTCTTTCGCCTGAACAATACCGCATTTATTCATTGCCTTATATTGCCCAAATTTGTGATGCCATCACGGAAGTACCCGTGACAGTTTTTGCCAAAGGAGCATTTTTTGCCCGTGAAGAAATGGGGAAATTGAACTGTGAAACAATCGGTTTAGATTGGAATATGGACATCGCTGAATCAAGAAAATTGATTGGAACTTCAAAAACATTACAAGGAAATCTTGACCCTTGTGTATTGTACGGAACGTTTGATGAAATCAAAAAACAGACTCGAAATATGATGCAACAGTTTGGTAATCAGCGTTATATTGCTAATCTTGGACACGGTGTTTATCCAGATACAAACCCAGATAAAGTTCGCTGTTTTATTGATACAGTGAAACAAGGGTAGGAGAAAAGACTTTAAAAAACGGGTTGAATAAGCATGAAAATAAATTTTTTCGTGCTTATTCAGCCCTTTTTTTATGGGAAAAACATTTATTTCAGGAATGTTGATAACTTTACGGGAATGATTTATTCTATATTTTTTAAACGTCAAATTTTATGAAGAAATTATCTGCTGTTTTACTCATAATTAGTGTTTTCAACCACTCAATTGCCCAAACTGTTTTTAAGTTCGATTTTACAGGATACACTGGAACGCCTCCAACTTTATTCGCCTCAACGGGTTCTGCAACCTTAAATCATAATGGGCTTGCCAATTTTTTTGAAGATGCCTGTACGGGACAAGGTTTTGCTGCAAATGGTTGGAATGCAGGCGATTATCTTCAAATTAAGACCAGTACTGTGGGGTTTATAGGTCCTTTTTCTTTCGGATTTGACTACAGAATGTCGGATATTGACCTTGGAAATTTTGATATTAGGGTTAGCACCGATGGTAATAGTTTCAACACCATCGGTAATTTGAATGCTACGCCACCCTCTACTGGTTGTAGTAATTTTGGTCCTTTAACTCTGGGAACAGCTTACAATAATCAGCCAAATCTTTATATTAGATTGTATAAATTAAATGATGCCGTGACTGCGCTCAATCGTTTAAGACTTGACAATATAATATTACAAGCAACAGCTTTACCCGTAGAATTGACTTTTTTCCAAACGGAAGTTTCTAATAATCAAAGGGTTAATATTCGATGGGAAACCGGTACGGAAATTAACAGTAGTCATTTTATACTCGAACGTAGCCGTGATGCAGTCAATTACAAAACAATTGCTAATATTGAGGCGGCGGGGTCTTCTATTTCTAAAAAGACGTACAGTTTTATGGATGAATCTGCCTTATTTGGAACGAATTATTATCGACTTTCACAGATTGATAGAGATGGAACGCAACAAGTTTTTCGTCCGCAAGCAGTTATTATTGATGATACTTATTTGCCATTTGGGGTTTTCCCAAATCCTTCGACAGGGGAGAATTTCAAGGTGAAAGTAGAGGATTCGGATGAAGCTATTTTGAATTTAACTGACTTTGCGGGAAGAGTTATTGGGATGAATATTAGTAAATTAACCCAAACTATTTTGGAAATAAATCCTTCCGAACCATTGACATTTGGAACGTATATTTTGGAAGTTCAAACGTTGGGAAGTTTTAAAAAACATAAAATTTTGATTTTGAAATAATGGAAATTGCCAACCGCTGACAGCGGCTTTTCGCCCTTTTAGCGGTTGGCTAAATAGAACGCTTCTTTTTTACCAGTACATTATCACCCAAATTTTCTCTCAAAATTTCTACTCCTCCGATATTAGGAGCTTTAATTCCATCGGCTAAAATCAACTTGCTTTTCAATATACATGCTTCATCCCAAAGTCCTAAATCAATAAAACTTTGCAGTAAAACTGTACCTCCTTCAATGATGATGGATTGAATTTTTCTTTGATAAAGGTCTTGAAGAATACATTCGTTAATTGAACGGAAGTCGTCATTAAAAAGGACGACTTCCGTAGTGTTTTCGAGGACGTTTCTCGAAGTGCCACTTCGAGCTACAGTAGTATAGCAAATGGTAGGTTGAGAATTATCAAAAATATTTAAAGTGTCGGATAATGATAAATCCTTGTCAATCAATACTCTAACCGAATTTTTTCCAGTCCAAAAACGAGTATCTAATTTGGGATTATCGTACCTTGCCGTGTTTGTTCCAACTATAATCGCATCTTCCTCCGACCGCATTTTATGGACATATCTTCTCGATAAAAGATTAGAAATTTGGACGGCTTCGTAGTTTTTTTGGGCAATAAATCCATCGGCAGATTCCGCCCATTTTAGAATTATGTAAGGTCGTTTTTTTTCGATATAGGTAAAAAAACGTTTATTTAATTCTCTTCCCACTTCTACCAATAATCCAATTTCAACCTCAATTCCAGCCTGACGGAGTTTTTCGATTCCTTGCCCTGCCACCAATGGATTGGGATCATAATTACAAACAATTACTTTTTTGACTTGATTTTTTATCAATAAATCGGCACAAGGAGGCGTTTTTCCAAAATGAGAACACGGTTCGAGGGTAACGTAAACGTCTGATTTTGAAAGGAATGATTTTTCTTCAACCGAATTGACTGCATTTACTTCAGCGTGAGCTTCTCCGTATTTTTTATGCCAACCTTCACCAATAATTTTCCCTTCATGTACAATCACACAACCCACCATCGGATTTGGCGAAACTGCCCCTGCACCCAATTGGGCGAGTTGCAAAGCACGTTGCATGAATTGTTGTTGATTTGTAGTTGTGAGGGGCGTTTGTGTATTGGGCATTTTCTGATTTATCTTCTAATTGGATTAACTTTGCTTTTTAACGATAAATTATGACGACTGCAAAAACGCTTTTCAACCAATTAGTTTCCGAAATTACTGCCGTTTATGAAGAAAACGAAGCAAAATCTATTGTTTATTTATTATTGGAACATTCCTTAAATATTTCAAAAACGGATATTTTATTGGATAATGTTGTTAATCAATCGTTTGATTTTCAAGGAACTATTGTCCGATTAAAAGCGCAAGAACCCGTTCAATACATTATCGGAGAAACAGAATTTTATGGAAGAAAATTTAAAGTTACGCCTGATACTTTAATTCCACGACCTGAGACCGAAGAGCTGGTTCAATTGGTAGTTGGCAAAACCAGCCAACAGGAACGCCTGCCGTCCCCAATCCGTATTCTTGATATTGGTACGGGAACAGGTTGCATTGCTATTTCATTGGCTTGCGAATTACCCAATTCACAAGTTTATGCGTATGATATTTCGGAAGAAGCATTAAAAGTGGCAAAAGAAAATGCAGTTAGAAATAACGCAAATATCATTTTTGAGCAAGTTGACTTTTTGAATTTTTCTCCTTTCTCCTTTTCTCCTTTCTCCATTATCGTCAGTAATCCACCCTACGTAATGAATGCTGAGAAGTTGGAAATGGAGCAAAATGTGTTGGCTTATGAACCTCATCTGGCACTTTTTGTGGAGGATTTAAATCCGTTGATTTTTTATAAAGCCATTGCAGAATTTGCAGCTAAAAATCTGATTGCCAAAGGTTTATGCATGGTAGAAATCAATCAAGCTTTTGGTTTGGAAACGGCAGAATTATTTTGGAATCAGGGTTTTCAGTCGGTAGAAGTAGTGAAAGATATGTTTGGGAAAGATAGAATGGTGAAAGCGATTCTTTAGTTAATAGTGTACAATTAATAGAGAACAGTTTTAAAGATAAATATCCCGAAAATTTTAATAATTTTCGGGATATTTATCTTTAACTATTAATTATTCTTTCTCAATTATCAACTAATTAATACGCCCTAATCTCAACGCCTTTCATAAAGTTTACAAAGGCTGTATTTACGACTTTATTTCCGCCTGGGGTTGGATAATTTCCAGTAAAATACCAATCTCCTGTATCATTCGGGCAAGCCTTATTCAAGTTTTCCACGGTTTGAAACACAATGGCTAATTCAGCTTTTAGATTTTTGGGCTTTACTAATTCTGCAATTTTTGCTGAAATTTCTTCTACCGTGAAAGGCTCATAAATTGCCTTTACATAGTTTTTTTCGGTGGCGGTTCCCATTTCGATAGCCGCCAAACAACGTCCCAAAGTTTCCTCCAACACATCATCCATATTACGTTCAATCAATAATTGGTACGCCGCACGGAAAGCAACAAATTCCTTCATTCTCGACATATCAATTCCGTAACAATCAGGATAGCGAATTTGCGGAGCAGACGATACAATGACAATTCTCTTAGGCCCTAATTTATCCAAAAGACTCACAATTGAACGCTCTAAGGTTGTTCCTCTTACGATAGAATCATCAATTAAAACTACATTATCCGTTCCTTTTTTAATTACCTCAAAAGTAGTGTCATACACGTGAGCAACCATGTCATTACGGTCGGCATCGTTGGTGATGAAAGTACGTAATTTTACATCTTTTGAAATCAATTTCTCGACTCTCGGACGAAAAGTCAGTAAATCATCAAGGTCTTTTTCAAAGATAATTCCTTCCAAAATTGCTTTTTTACGTTCTTTGGCAAGATGGTCTTCCAAGCCTTCAATCATACCCAAAAAGGCAGTTTCGGCAGTGTTTGGAATATAAGAAAATACCGTATTTTTTAAGTCGTAATTAACTTCTTGAAGTATTTGTGGAATGGCTAAACGCCCTAACATCTTACGTTCAGCGTAAATATCAGGGTCAGAAGCTCTTGAAAAATAGATGCGTTCAAAACTACAAGATTTTCGCTCGATAGGGTCGATAAATTGTTTTTCTGAGTAGTTTCCTCTTTTATCAACAATCAAGGCATGGCCTGGTTTTATCTCTTTTATTTCGTCATAATTACAATTAAAACTGGTCTTAATTGCTTGCTTTTCAGAGGCTACCACTACAACTTCATCATCGGCGTAATAAAAGGCTGGTCGGATACCTGCGGGATCTCTGGCAACGAACGAAGCGCCATATCCAGTGAGTCCAGCCATGGCATATCCACCGTCAAAATCACGGCATGAACGTTGCAGAACTCGTTGTAAATCAATGTTTTCCTCAATAATATTCGATAATTCTGGATTTTGGTATTCGCTTCTAAAATACTCGAATTGGCGTTGATTTTCTTCGTCTAAAAAGTGTCCTATTTTCTCCATCACCGTTACGGTATCAACCTTTTCTTTCGGATGCTGCCCTAAGGAAACCAATTTGTCGAAGAGTTCATCTACATTGGTCATGTTGAAATTTCCAGCCATTACCAAGTTTCTGCTTCGCCAGTTAGATTGTCTCAACATTGGATGACAGTTTTCGATTTCGTTCTGTCCGTGCGTTCCATAACGTAGGTGTCCTAACAAAACTTCGCCCGAAAAAGCGATATTTTCTTGAATCCACTGCGCATCTTTCAGCTTGTCTTTGTTGCCTTTGAAGGCTTTCTGAAATTTTTTGTGGATTTTTCTGAAAATATCAGGTACGGCATTTTGTTCGACTGAACGATAGCGGCTGATGTAACGATGACCTGGAGAGACATCTATTTTGATATTAGCAACTCCTGCTCCGTCTTGGCCTCGGTTTACTTGTTTTTCCATCATCAAATACAATTTGTTCAAGCCATAAAGCGGCGTGTTGTATTTGTTGATATAATACTGGTAATCCTTCCGAAGACGGATAAGTGCTATACCACACTCGTGTTTAACTGCGTCAGACATGACTTTACTTTGTGATTTTGAATTAAATAACCTTATTTTCAGAAAATAAATTCCGTAAACCAACTGTAATTCAATGAGGGTTCAGTAAAATTTCGCAATAAATCTTGATTAAATTATAATAAACGATGGGTTATCTTTGTGTAAACAAAATTAAACAAATTTTGGGGATTGTCGCAAATGTTTTTGATTTAGTTATGTTTAAAAATTCTCCTAATCAACCACCACTTACAGGCGGAATTAAAGCAATTTCATCATTTTCTGATAAAACCAAATCCGATTCTGCATATTCACTATTTACGGCTACTAATAGCGATTTGATGTCATTCAGTTTTGGATAATTCGTCTTTAATTTGCCCAAAATCGCTTGTACATCAGCCGATTGACTCATTTCTATTTCTGTAATATTGCCACCGACAATATCCCGTGTTATTCCGAAAAGATTGATTTTGTATTTCATATTTTAGTTGTGCGCTTTGGGTTTCTTAAAACGTTTCGTAAAACTCATTGCTCAAATCTCATGGCCAAAAGAATTATTATCGTTTCTACAATGTTATTCACTAAATTTGTTCAACAAAGAAACTGATTAAAAAGTGCCGACTCAAACTCCCAATATCATTTACGATAACCACGGTCGCCCAATAACGTATTTACGTTTGGCGGTAACAGACCGTTGTAACCTCCGTTGCTTTTATTGTATGCCCGAAGTGGGCGTGAAATACCTGCCCAAATCAAAATTACTGACTTATGAGGAAATGTTGCGTACCGTCTCGGTACTTTCTGAATTAGGAATTTCAAAAGTTAGGATTACGGGTGGCGAACCTTTCGTGCGTCATAACATGATTGATTTTATGTATCAATTATCTGAAATTGAGGGAATTAACGAATTGAATATTACCACAAACGGTATTTTGACGGGACAATATATCCGCCAAATGAAGGAAATGGGCGTTCGTGCTGTCAATTTGAGTTTGGATACTTTAGATAAAAAACGCTTCTTTGAAATTGCTCGTCGGGATGAATTTGATATCGTTTATAAAACACTTTTTGATTTATTAGACGCTGGTTTTGAAGTAAAAGTTAATGCCGTAGTGATGGATGGAAAAAATACCCAAGACATTTTGCCTTTGGTAGAATTAACCCGAAATCATCCCGTTTCTATTCGTTTTATTGAAGAAATGCCTTTCAATGGTGAAGGTTCGCATTACCCAAAATTAGAATGGAATTTACACCGAATTTTATCCGAAATAAAAAGTCAATATCCTGATTTACAGAAGCTTATTGATTCTCCTAATTCAACGTCGTATAATTATCAAGTACCCAATTATCAAGGAAATATTGGCATTATTGCTGCCTTTTCACGTACTTTCTGCGGAACTTGTAATCGCATACGCCTAACCGCAACGGGTGATTTGAAAACCTGTTTGTATGACGATGGCGTATTAAATATCAGGGATTTACTCCGTGATGGAATCACGAACGAAGACCTTAAAAATACGTTTTTGCAAGTTTTTAAAAATCGTCCAAAAGATGGTTTTGAAGCAGAACGTGGTCGTAAATCGGTGATTAGAGAATCTATGACCACGATTGGTGGGTAGATTAAATGTTGTCATAAAACCACTAATTTTCCTTCTAAATAGTATTCTTGAATTCCATCCGTCCAAGTAACTTGAATTTCCCATTCACCCTTTTCTAATTTGTCCGTTGAAAAATCAAACAGCGAAATCTTTTTGAAAGGAATAGTAAAGTTCAGTCGTTTGTTGGAAAGATAAGAAAATGTAATTTCTCCCTTACTAACGTGCGTTGGAAATCCAATTCTCAATACCTGTATGTCGGGTAAATAAGTCATTGTCTTAACCATTTATACGCTAAAACTTTATTTTGAAACCTGATTCTTGTGATTGATACAAATTCAAATTAGGTGTTAATGGATTATGATTTATATCTAAGTATTTTAGATATTTCAGTCCAGTTACTTCCTTTGGCACAAAATGAAGGAGATTATTACTTAAATAAAGTTTTTCTAAGTGCTTTAATCTTTGAATATTAATGGGGAGTTTTTGAATATTATCGTTATCCAAGTGCAAAATTTTTAACTTCGGAAGTTTACCTAATATGTCAAAATCCTTTGATAAGTTCAACTTTTTGTCTTCATCTAAATACAATTCTTCCAAATTTTTGAGTTTAGCAAATTCAATCGGTAAAATCTCAAAATCATTCCCTCCTAAATCTAAAATTTTCAATTTTTGTAGAGAAGCAATCTCCTCTGGAATTAATTTTAGGTGGTCGTTACGAAGACTCAAATACTGCAAGTTTTTAAACTTAGATAATCCAATTGGAAATTCTTTCATTGATTTATTGCTCAAATTAAGTCTATATACTTGTTCAGGTACTTTAAAAGCCTCTTCGAGTTCGGTAAATTCTTTTGTAGTTTGAAGGGAATCAATACTTTGAGCGAATATTTTAAAATTATGAACCAATAAAATATTCAGTAAGATTGGCAATAATAAGATGAGCCTTTTCATAGTTTGAGATGTTTAAGAATTTTTTAATTGATGGCTTCGAGGGTTTAATTCAAACCCTCAAAGCCATATTTATTAATTCCCTTTATTGTCAATATTCATCATAAGCGGTTGGTCGCCGTTGGTAATAATTACCTTTGAATTGGGTGAATTTGCCAATTTATTGAAAGCCTCAATGGTTTTAAATCGAATCAAAAGAGGTGTTAATCCTTCGGCAATTATTTTTTGTGCATCTCTTACACCCACGGCTTCGATAGTACGGCGTTTTGCTTCCTGTCTTTCTTTATCTAAAACAAATTGCATCCTTTGGGCATCCTGTTCAGCTTCGAGTTTATCTTCAATGGCTTTGGTTAATCCCGCTGGCAAAACGATGCTTTTCAACAAAACAGCTTCCACAACAAAGCCTCGGTCTTTCAACTGATTCATCATTAAATTCTTGATAGATTTTTCGATGACTGAACGTTGCCCTGAGTGCATATCTTTGGCAAAATATTGAGAAGAAATATCTGCTACCGCCGACCTAAAAACGGGTAAAATAACCACTTGTTCGTAATTTCTGCCTAATTTCTCCACTATTTTGGGGGCATAACTTCCTTCCAGACGATAAAGAATGGATACATCAGATTGCACTGTAAGACCTTCTTTTGAGGGCAATGGTGACCGCACTTCAATATTCATTGTGCGAGTAGGCATCTTGATAATTGTTGTCACAAATGGATTAAAAAACTTAGCTCCTTCCATCAAAGTTTCAGATTTAATTTTACCAAATGAGCGTTTAACGCCCACCTCTCCTTGTCTAATCACGGTGCAACTCCCCATCAATAAGATGAATAGTGTTGCGAGTGTTGCGAGAAAAAATATTTTCGTTTTCATATTTTTTTTGTTAAAATTTGTCAGAATGTCTTATTGTTTAAAGACACAACAAAAGTATATTGCTAACATTAAACTGGAATTAGGGTGAGATTAAAAGGTAATTAGAGTTTAATTTAACGAAGTCATAGTCCATTTTTTGTGAACTTTTGGTACTTTTGTACTATAATAATTACCTCAAAATGACAATTCCAGAAATATTCGATAATTTCAATAACCTAAAAGTTCTCATCATTGGCGATGTAATGCTCGATGCCTACACGTGGGGAAAAGTAGAAAGAATTTCACCCGAAGCGCCTGTTCCTGTGGTAAACGTCAGTAGCCGAGAAATTCGTTTGGGAGGGGCTGGCAACGTTGTTATGAACGTCCAAGCCCTTGGCGCTCAACCCATTATTTGTTCCGTTATTGGCACGGATTCTTACGGTGATTCTTTGCTGAATTTATTGAAAGAACAAAACCTTTCTACGGAAGGAATTATCCAATCCGAAACCCGAATCACCACGGTTAAAGAACGAATTATTGCGGGTTCTCAACAAATTGTAAGGGTTGATACTGAAACGGATAACTTAATTAATACGACTGAACGTCAGATACTTAGCGATAAAATCAAAGAGTTGGCTCAAGATGCAAACGTTATCATTTTTGAAGATTATGATAAAGGCGTTCTTTCAAAAGAATTAATCCATGACATTATTTCTTTTGCCAATGATAACAATCTTCCCACCATCGTTGACCCAAAAAAACGCAACTTTCTTTTTTACCAAAAAGCTACCCTTTTTAAACCCAATTTAAAGGAATTGAAAGAAGGATTAGCCATTCATTTTGACGTAAAAAATCTGGATGAATTATCCGCTGCGGTGGCAATGTTGAATAAAACCTTAGCGTTGGGCGGTGTTTTTGTAACACTTTCAGAAAGAGGGGTTTATATAGATTTTAACGACGAACAAAAAGCTATTCCTGCTCATATTCGTACTATTGCGGACGTATCGGGTGCGGGCGATACCGTCATTTCAATTGCGGCTTGTTGTTTGGCTTTGGGACTTTCGCCCGAACTTATTGCGGGACTTTCAAATTTGGGTGGAGGTTTGGTTTGTGAATCGGTGGGCGTTGTCCCGATTGATAAAGAATTATTGAAACAAGAGGCGCTTTTGCATTTGTAATCTGATTCTCCAGCATCGGGAGTTGAAGTAAGATGTAAGATGCTTACACGGGTTTTTCCTCAACTCCCAACATCGTCAAGGCAGGATTTATGGTTCTGGGCGTAATCATAACTTTGAAAATTTTATTGCCTGCCAAACTAAATTCAGCCACAAATTTTCCTTTCTCCTTCAAACTCCGATAAACAGCCGTATAGTTAATTTTCGAGTCCCAACCATTAATTGCCAAAGCTGTTTTCAATTGGTCGAGGCATTTACTGAGGTTTGAAAAGTAATTAAAAATAGTTTCTTTTTGTCGGATGGTATTCAACGAACCAATCGGAATAACGGCTACTTCATAGATAATTTGTTGCTTCATAAAATTAATTGCAATTAAAATGAAAAATTATCTCACTATTTTTCAAACGTAAAACTTTTTATAAACGTTCGGCGTTTTAACATCATACGTATGGAATAAGACAAAAAAGCCCCGCTTACAAGCGAAGTTTTTTTGTTTTTTACTGATTCCTGATTCTGGAGAATTATGCTGACAAAACAGCGGTAAATTCTATTTCTACTAAATATTCTGGCGCTACCAATTTACTAATTTCATAAATCCCTGTGGTTGGTTTGATATCTTTAAAAAATGCTCCATGAGCCTTAGCGATGTTATCAAATTGGGTAATATCCGTCGTGAAAATTCTGGTTCTTACTACATCTTTTAGATTTGCTCCCGCTTCCTCCAACACTTTTGCAATGCGTTCGATAATATTATTTGTTTGGGCAAACGCATCATCCGCTTTCACGATTTCACCGTCCACAATGGCAACAGTGCCTGATACTTCAATAATATTCCCGATTCTGACGGCACGGCAATAACCCATTTTATCTTCCCAAGGTGAACCTGTGAGTATATTTTGTCTTGACATTTTTTAAATTGTTTAATTGAACTACAAATATAATGGACAAAAAAATCTAAAGGAATTCTAATATAATTATGTCGCAATAGCTCGATACTTCCTCGTATTTTTACCACATGACGATTCGTACAAAACTTACGCTCCTTTTTTCAAGCATTGTTTCTACTCTGCTATTGATTTTTTGTATGGTGATTTATCTCGAAAATGAGTTCAATCGGCAACAAGAATTTAAGGCACGTTTGCGTGAAGAAGCCCTAATATCGGCTGAAATTCTGTTTGGAAAAGAAGATATTAGTCCTGATTTATTGAAGTTATTGGATAAAAATCAAATGACCGTTTTGCCCCAAGAAGAAATTGTGGTGTATAATAGTCGAGATAAGTTGATTTATGAAAGTGGTACTGACTACTTGAAAGTTGAGCCGAATATTCTCAACCAAATTCGCCAAGAAAAAGAACTTTTATTCCAACAGGGTAATCATGAAGTATTGGGTTTGGTTTATAATAATGGAAAAGAAAATCTGCTCATAATTGCCTCTGCAAGGGACAAATACGGACTTAGTGAACAGGGAAATCTTGGATTTATACTCACCAGTGGGGGATTATTAATGATTTTAATTTTTTGTTTGACGGGATGGTTTTTTGCGGGAAGAGTACTCAAACCCATTCAAAATATTATTAAAAGCGTTGATAATATCAGTGCTTCACAATTAGATTCACGGCTTGATGAAGGCAATCAAACCGATGAAATTGCGCAACTTGCTCAACGATTTAATAAAATGCTCGACCGTCTGGAAAAGGCGTTTAGACTTCAACGTTCGTTTGTATCGCACGCATCGCACGAGCTACGGACACCGCTCACGGCTATTACTGGACAAATACAGGTTTCGTTATTGGCAAATGATAATCCGCAAGAATTGAAATTGATGATTCAATCTGTTTTGGAAGATGTTCAGCAACTTAATCGTCTGACAAACAATCTGTTGGATATGACCAGTATTGATTCGGATGATTCTCAAACTAATTTCAAAAAAGTCAATATTGCCGAAATAGCGTGGCAGGTTAGGGATATTCTGGTGAAGAAAAATGCTAATCATCAGGCAATTATTCAGTTGGATGATACATCTGATTTGCTACCCGAAATCAAAGGAAATGAAGCTTTATTGTACACTGCTTTTCTCAATTTGATGGAAAATGGCATTAAATTTTCGGGAAATCAATTAGTAAAAGTCAATTTTAAAATCAATGCCAAAGATGTGGTGATCAGTTTCCAAAATGGCGGTACAATCATTCCAAGTTACGAATTGAGTGGCATTTTTGAGTCTTTTCGACGTGGGACAAATGCTCGAAATACCAAAGGGCATGGCGTAGGATTGTCATTAACCCAAAAGATTGTTAACCTTCACAAAGGAAAAATATCGGTAAATTCTTCAGAAAACGAAGGAACTACGTTTACCATCGTACTTCCTAAATAGTAAATTAACATTCTAATTCAATTCTAATTCTGTGCTAATGTTGTGTTAAGTATGAGGTTGTAGTTTTGTTCAAGAAACAAAATCTCAAAACCATGGAAACGATAATTTTGTTAATGGAGTTACTCAACTCCAGCAACATTTCGCAAGAAGGGTATCCGCAAGACCCGGGATATAGCATCCATAACTATAAGCATCCTAATAAGGCAAAAGCCGCCGCCGCAAGGGATCCCAATCGGGGTATTAGGGTTTCATTTGGTGAAACCAGTCGAGACTATAAAAAACCTGCGATGAAAAATAGAGAAAATGTATTGCAGATTTTTAGACGAATAGATGAAAAAGATTATTTGAAAGTAAAAAATTATAAAATGCCTAATAACTAAGAAATTAGATTTGAATTATTTAGTGCTCTCCAAAACAATTGATGGAGATTATGAGATAAGGATGAATAAAATAAATCTTTTCTATGTTATCAAAATTATAAAAAAATAATTACCTTAAATTTATAGTACTCATGATTATTTCCAAAAAGATGTCGCCATTAGAATATGCCAAAATGATTTTAGAAAAGGTTAGCTTTGAGCCTAAAATCTTCAGAAAGGAATTAAGAAAAGCACTTAGAAGAGCTTCTAAACGTGACTTTAAACATTTAATGGATTGGTGTAGAGAGAAATTTAGCAGAAAAAGGTAGAATTTTCGCTATTATTTAACAAAAAGGAATGATGAATATCAAGAAAATTTTAGTGGTCGAAGATGAAACAAAGGTGGCAACCTTTATCAAAAAAGGACTTCAAACACAGTCTTTTGAGGCAGAAATTGCCAGTGATGGAGAGGAAGCTAAAAGGCTTTTTTCAACGCATAAATTTGACCTAATTATCTTGGATTTGAACCTCCCAGACATGAGCGGCTTGGACGTATGCAAATATGTACGTGCATACAACACCCAAATCCCAATTTTGATGCTAACGGCTTTGGGAACTGTGGCGGATAAACTGTCAGGATTTGAAGTCGGTACGGACGATTATATGGTTAAACCCTTTGATTTTATGGAACTTTTAGTCCGTATAAAAGCACTTTTGAAACGGACTGAAGCTGTTCAACAACCCATTGAAAAACTGCAAATAGCCGACTTGGAGCTGGATTTGAGTGAAAAAGTGGCTCGACGAGGAGGAAGTGTTTTTGATTTAACGGCTCGTGAATTTAATTTGTTGGAATATTTGATGCGAAATAATGGAAGGGTTGTCTCGAAGGTAGATATTGCCGAAAAAGTTTGGGATATTAATTTTGATACAGGTACCAATTTTGTGGAAGTTTATATTAATTATCTTCGCAATAAAGTCGATAAAAGCTTTCCTAATAAATTGATTCACACCGTTGTAGGAATGGGATACATGATGAAAAGTAAGTGAATTACCACCAATAATTCTTATCTTGTTTTTCAAAAATCTCCTTAAACTTGAAAGCAATCATTCTTTACTTCGTCACTGCCATTATTAGTTATATTACCACAATTCCGCCTGGCCCTTTGAGTATTTATGTCGTGGATACAACGCTTCAAAAAAATATCAAAATAGCCCTTTGGGTGGCTTTGGGTGGTATTTTGGGCGAAATGACTTATACTTATCTGGCCATAGAAGGCGTGATGATTTTTGATAAATACCCGAAAGTCGTTTATGTAATTCAATGGGCTATCATCGTTTTGCTCTTGGTGGTGGGAACTATTACTTTTTTTCAGAAAAAGACGAATATAGAATCAGAAAAAGTTTTGGTGAGAGGAAAATTATTTTCAGTTTTCAAAGGTATTTCACTTTCTGTGCTCACGCCAGCCTTATTCCCATTTTGGATAGTTGTTCTGTTGGAATATCAGAAATACGACTTCTTGAAAATTAACAGTATTTTTGATAAAGTATCTTTTGTGGCGGGAGCAGAAACAGGGACTTTTTTATTAATGTACACCTACGCATTTATCAGTAATAAAAAACGAAATTTAATCTTTAACTATTTGTCAGACGGTCGTTTAAAGAAATTAATGGGATGTCTTTATATTGGTTTGGCGATTTGGCAAATGGTGAATTTAATTTAGGAGTTTTGATGTTAGTAGGATAAACTTCAAATTTATCCTAATTTCTTCACGTCATGCACCGTAATTTCGCTACGAGTATAATCAATAATTCCTGCATTTTTCAACTCATTAAATAGAAGCGTAACCGTTTGGCGGGTGCTACAAATTAGTCCAGCAATATCGTTGTGGGTCAGATAATTTTTGATGGTAATATCCCTATCTTTTCCGCTTCCTTCTTTCATCGCCCAATCTTTCAAAAATAAAGAAAAGCGGGTTTTGACATCCTTGAACATCAAATTAGTGTAATTATTGGTAACTCGTTTAATTTTGAAACCCACTAATTTTGTGTAGCGAATGGCTAATTGCGGATTTCTTTTCAAAATTTCCTCAAAATCATTCATTTTAAAACTACAAATTACCACCTTTTCGGAAACGGCTACGGCAAATTCATCCTCATTCTCATTTACTTCATCAAAAGTATATTGCCCAAATAAATCGCCCGAGCGTAAGACTTCTTTCACCGTTTCGTTGCCTTCTTCATCTACTCGTACAATTTTGAGCGTTCCACTTTTAATGGTATAAAGTCGGTATTCGTCATCGTGCGAAAAATAGAGAATTTCGTTTTTCTTAACGGTCTTGAAACTTGGAATTAAGCATAAGGCACGGTTTTCTTCACGGCTCAAAACCGAGAATAATTGATGGTCGTGGAGGTACCAATATTTTGCGTCTTCTTGCATATTATGTTAAGAAATAAAATCGGGCTAAAATGTCACTTTTTCGGATGTAAGCTACTGTGATACAGCAAATTAACGTAATTAAAGCCAAGAAAAAAAGATATCCGCCATCGCCATTACTTTCAATTCCTAAAACCGTTAAATGTGCCACAATTGCCCCACCCATGGTAGCAATGCCTAAAATTGCCCCAATCCATGCTTTGCGTGGAATTAATAATAAGATGAACGTAACTAATTCCATGATGCCAGCAAAATATCTTCCGAACGGTTCAACGCCCAATTTAGTAAATATTGCTACACTTTCGGGTGCTGCTGTGAATTTAAAAAAAAGTGTTTGGGCCAAAATGATGGCTGCTACAATCTGGGCAGTCCAACTTACGTAAATTAATTTTTGAGTTTTCATTTTTTGATAATTTTCGACCAGTTTACATCAGCTTTTGCTTTCAAGGCATTTTCGTCAGCGTTCCAATCGGTTAATGTGTTGCTAAAAAAAGTGTGATAAAATAAATACAATTTTCCGTTTACAATCTTGAAAGTTTCAGGGTCAACTTCCACTTTTTCACCCTTCGAACCCATGGCGTATGCACACCAACCACCGTATTGAGGTTCATATTTGGTCGGATTCTTTTTGAAATTCTCCAAATTGCTGGCATTGACAAACTGATAATTTATGCCTTCGTACGTGTAGGACAATTCTTTTTTGCCTTTCTGCGCTTTTCCTGAAAAATACGCCGTCGGGTCATAACCACTACTAGCAGTTCCCTTTTCTAATAAAAATTCCTTTTTACGAATACTAATGTCCTGTGAAAAACCTTGAAAGGTTAATATCATCAAGACCGTGAGTTTTAGTAATGACTTCATTTTTTTATGGGTTCACGGTGAACAGTTTCGTTAATAATACTAAAATTGAATATTGATTTTGCCAAAACCGTTCACCCTTGACCGTTTACCGTGAACCGTTTTAACGATACAAAGTTGGCAGATTCCAAAATATAACATAGTCGGATAAATTACCAATTAAGTAATTTTATTCATTTTTTCATAAAAAAGTACAAGAGTCTCTTGACAATATAATATTTATTTTATAAATTCATTAAAAGAAAATCAAAAAACGTAATAAATACTATGACAGCTATCGAACGCATTGAACATTGGGGTGACTCGCATCACCCAGCTTGGCTCGACATTGTGAGAATCGGATTAGGGCTTTTACTGATTTATAAAGGAATGAGTTTTATCGGGGATACGTCACAATTATCAGCTTTGACGGAGGGATTGCATTTCAATGCCTTCTCGTATGTAGCCGTACATTACATCGCCTTTGCTCATTTAGTAGGAGGATTATTGATTTCGCTGGGTTGTCTAACTCGATTAGCATCGGCATTTCAAGCGCCAATTTTGTTTGTAGCGGTTTTTTTTACCAATATTAGAAATGGCTTTACCTTTGTTAATTCAGAACTTTGGTTGTCTTTGATTGTGTTTGTTTTGTTGGTGCTTTTTTGGATAATCGGTTCGGGAAAATTCTCGTTTGATGAATATATGAAAAATCATCCTGCTTATAAGATGAAGTGAATTTTCGGTTCACGGTGAACGGTCAACGGCTCACAGAAAGCATCAAAGAAAAAGGGCAAATAGAAAATTTCTATCTGCCCTTTTTAACTGACTTTTTCCATGAACCGTTCACCGTGAACCGTTTACCGAAAACTACACCTTGATTTCAACATCAACACCTGAAGGCAATTCTAATTTCATCAACGCATCAACTGTTTTAGGAGATGATGAGAAAATGTCGATTAGACGCTTGTAAGTACATAATTGGAACTGCTCACGAGCTTTTTTGTTAACGTGTGGAGAACGTAAAACTGTGAATTTCTCAACTTTCGTAGGTAAAGGAATTGGTCCTGAAACTACTGCACCCGTAGCGATTACCGCTTTAACGATTTTCTCAGCCGATTTGTCCACTAAAGTATGGTCAAATGACTTCAATTTAATTCTGATTTTTTGATTCATTGTGTTGGTACGTTAAATTTGAAAGCCAATTTCGAAAGTACCATAAACTTCGATTTTGGGACTGCAAAATTAATGGAAAGGTTTGATAATTAATAGTTTAACGATAAAATATTATAAACTTATTCAACAAGTACTATCGTTCAAAACAAATTTTCAATAAATAATCTTTATCTTGCATCTCTTTGAATAAACCAATCAAACTATGAAAAAGATTTCAATGCTCTTATTATTATTATCCAATTTGGCTTTCGCTCAAAAAAAGGCTGAAGTTAAAGATTGGGTGTCAATCTTCAATGGCAAAGACCTTGCGGGTTGGGCCATCAAAATTTCAGGACAACCCTTGAACGATAATTATAAAAATACCTTTCGGGTTGAAAACGGTATGATGAGAGTTATGTACGATAAATACCAAAATTTTGATGAAAAATACGGTCACATTTACTACAAAAAGCCCTATTCATATTATATCGTGCGCTTCAAATATCGCTTTAATGGCAATCAAACGCCTGGTGGAGCGGTGTGGAATAATCGAAATAGCGGTATTATGTTACATTCGCAATCTGCCCAAAGCCTTACTTTTGAACAAACTTTCCCAGTATCTTTAGAAATGCAATTGTTAGGCGGTTTAGACAAAGGCGAACGTCATACAGGAAATCTTTGCTCACCAGGCACACAAGCGTATATGCAAGGAAGCCTGCGACCAGCTCATTGTATAGATTCGGATTCAAAAACCTATGATGGCGACCAATGGGTTAGTGCCGAAGCGATTGTTTTGGGGGATTCAGTCGTGCATCAAATAATTAATGGAGATACCGTTTTGACTTACAATAAAACGCAAATTGGTGGAGGATTTGTGGGTGGACAACAAGATTGGGAAGTTGCCAAAATGGATAAAGCAACGATAGAAGAATGGAAGAAAAAAGCCGGAACTGCTTTGAAATCAGGCTATATTGCTCTCCAAGCCGAAAGCCATCCCATTGATTTTAAAAGTATTGAAGTCTTAAACTTAGAAGGTTGTACCGACCCTAAAGCCTTGAACTACAAATCGTATTTTATCAAAGCTAATAATTCAGCGTGTCGATATAAAAAGAAGAAGGTTTAACGGGATTTTCGTTAAACCTTCTTCTTTCAAAATAACAGTCTCCTGATATTTTTATTCAGGTCTTAGGCTTCTCTTCACTCGTTTGCCTAAAAGTACCGCTGTATCTTGTTCTTTAAAATAAACACTTCCTTCAATATAACCTGCAAAAGTATCTTTATAAGTATCGCCAATTGGTATTCTCAAAACTTTATCCAATACCACTTCATCTCCTTCAATGCCCGTTATTTTATCTTTGGCAATAATATACGAACGATGTACACGCATGAAACGGTCGATTGGTAAACGTTTTTCTAAATCTGAAAGCGTCAAATTTGTGGTAACTCGCTCACCATTGGTCGTGATAGAAGCGTAGGTTTTTTGTGCTTCGATATAAATAACGTCTTTGTATAAAACCTTATGGAATTTCCCTTTGGCATCCACCTTCACGAAAATGTATTCTTCTTTCGTAGGCATGGGTTCTGGTTCTGGTTCTTCAACGGGGGCATCAACTAAGGTCATTTCAAAAGGCATTTTACTTACAGCTTTCAAAAAACGTTGATACCCAAATGGTTTTACCAAATAATCCATTACGCCAAATTCAAAACTTTGTAAAGCGTATTCTTGATAACCAGTAGTCATGATAAATTTTACCTTTCCATCAAAAAGGCTTACCAAGTTTAACCCATTCATGCGAGGCATTTGAATGTCGGCAAAAACTAAATCTACATCACTATTAGACTGCAATATTCCAACAACTTCCATAGGATTTGTAGTGGCGGCTACCAAATTCAAAAACGGAGTATCTTTTATGTAGCTAATCATGATATCTAAGGCCGACTGTTCATCATCTACTGCAATAACATTAATCATTTTTATAAAAGTTTATAATTTATGGTAAAGGTTACTATGTAATCATCTTTTAAATCTTCGGATTCCAAGGTAAAACCGCCTTTTTTATAGACTGCATTTAACCGTTTAATAATATTTACAATGCCAAGACCCGTATTACCTTTTCCTGAAACATCGTTTGGATAAGGATTCTTTTGATTACTAACCATAAATGCAAAAAAATCATCAATCAAACTTACTCTTATAATTAAAGGATTATTCGCATCATCGACTAATCCATGTTTCAAAGCATTTTCTATTATCGTAATCAAAACCATCGGTACAATTCTGTGCGAATCCATATACCCTTCTTCATCGTAATCAATGTGAGCATTATGTTGATTACGTGCTTTAAACATTTTTAAATAACGTTTCACAAAGTCAAGTTCACCACTAATATCTACCGTATCTTCCTGCATTTTAGTGCTCGTAGCATATTGCATCATGGCTGAAAATTCTAAAATCATATCTCCCGCAATCTCTTTTGTGGAGGTGATAATTTTTCCATAAATTAGATTTAAGGTATTAAATAAAAAATGCGGATTTATTTGAGCTCTTAGGAAAGCCATCTCTGCTTGTGCTTTTTCCTTC
This sequence comes from Arcicella sp., assembly GCF_964672035.1. Classification (NCBI taxonomy): domain Bacteria; kingdom Pseudomonadati; phylum Bacteroidota; class Cytophagia; order Cytophagales; family Flectobacillaceae; genus Arcicella; species Arcicella sp. Next base: position 4,114 of record NZ_CBABQS010000019.1, on the reverse strand, counting down.
GCTAAGATAGCATTTTTCTCTTTCTCTTCTGCAAGTTCCTTCTCTTTTTTTGCAATATCAATCTTCTGATTGGCAATTTCTCTTTGTTGATGAATTACTCTTTGGGAAAAATAATAGCCAATACCGAAAATTGTAAAATTACTGGCTTGCAAAATTGACTGTGTAATTACTTGACTAACAATAGGAACATCATTAGGCATAGTAATTCTTAAAAATTGGAAAATGTAAAATTCAAGTGAATAATAATATGCAAGATATAATAGAACAGAAAGGGCAAAAAATAAAATGAAAAGAAATGATTTTCTTAAAAAGAAGTATGTGGGGAAAATCCATAGAGCTAATACATAAAATAATGACATATCGCCTAACCTGTGAAGAATAGTTTGTCCTACAAAGGCTATTGAAACAGGAACATTATAAAAATATTTTACCAATGAAGTTAGATATGTAATATAAATTAGCCAAACAACAACATGAGTCCTTAATACTTTATTTGATAGAGTTATTTTGAGCATTTATTAGTCAATCAATTAAATTTTAAAAACGAATGATTTTAGTAAAGACAAGACTTGCTTCTGTTGGGATTGTGAAAAAGCAATTTAGGATAATATTTTAAAATCACCGCTGAAAGCGGTGCAAATTTGTATCATAAATAACAACAAAAAAACCGTAAATAACGAAAAACATGAAAAATTCAAACTTCAACTCAAAATTGTCAGTAAGTAAATCAGTAGTTTCAAAATTTAGTAATGAAAGAAGTTCTTTAATGACTGGTAGTATTTCTATGAGTGCTAATGTTATGACTGGTAGCATCAGTATGTAATAAATTCGCACCTTTGTTGGAATCATTCCCAATAACGAGAGTGACAATAATAGCACCAAGGTAATCGCAACAGTTAGGCTATTATCAGCAAACCACAAAAAAACTCCCTCTCATACATTTGTCAAGAACATAGTAAAAGAAGGAGCCTAAGGCAAAAGTAACAAGAATTTTTAGAAAGAAAAATGTACTGATGCTTTTAAGGCAAAAGATTTTGGCAATGCACCATCTGGAGCTTTATGATCAAGATACGTTAGGCGGTGAAATGCCTGAATTCTGAAAATCTTAAAGATATTATCAATCCCGTAACCGACTTCAACGAAAGGTATGTTGGGGTCGAGAGCTGAGAAATTATACCTTGGACGAAATTCATTTCCTCTTACTCGTGGATTGATTACTGGAACGGCTTCTTTCATCAAGTCAAGATTTGATTCTCGCTGACTTCCAAACAGAACGTTAGCCGATGCAATTAAACGCCATTTCAGTTGTCTAATTAATGGAATACGGTTAAAGAGCAAGCCCTCAAAGTTGTGATTATAGTTGAGTGATACAAATTTATCACTCACAAATTCAAAGAAGTGCATCGTATTAAAGGCGGCACGGTTATAAAAAAACGTTTGATTTCCTAAATGTGGAAACAAAAGTGGTGCAGGTAAATCAGAGGGAATATATCCTGCTTGTATCGTATAATCTGAACGCCCAAGATTTCCTAAGCGAAATGACTGATAAATTTTGGCCGTAAACTTATTATAATTGAAGTTACTACCCAGTACACCCTTCATGCCATGTTGATAGGCAAGCGTAACTACGGGAACACGCTTTGAACCAAGTGCTACTCGTTCGTTCCCATCCATAATGTATGTCTCTCCTTTAGCAAATCTTGCCTCAACAGTAATAAAACTATCATCGTAGCCATCAAGTGTGTGTGACTTAATGCCCAGATTTGGCTCTGTTCTGAATTGAAAGTTGAACAAGGGGTCGAAATTTCGACTCGTGAAAGCAACATTAAAGGAAATTCCTTTTGTCGGTTCAGTTTTTATAAATATTTCATTTTCTCGGCGATAAAAAGCTCCTGAGAAACTACCCCAACGGGTAAATGCGTAAAAGATTTTGTTATCCCCGATCAATTCAGGCGTTAAAGAAAGACGTTCAATGTCATAACTATGTTTAATACCAACCATAGTCCAATGACGACGTGAAAGTATATAATCTACTTCTCCACCGTACTTTAGCACTAAATCTTTTGTTCCGAAGCCTAACCAACCTTTAAATATCCATTTTTTATCGAAACCCGATAAGGTTTTGAATCCAAAGCGTGTACGTAAACCTTCCTCTGCATTAACGGCAAATAAATTGATGTACGGCCCAATGGCAAATTTGTTGAAACGCTTGTAACCACTGGCAATAATTTCGGCAACCTCAACATAGGTTTTTACAATGGGTACATTCCGAATAGTATCAATCAGTTTTTCTGCCAGAATATCTTGAGCAGATAATGATTCGTGACGGGCCTCCAACCAATATTTTGGGTCTTCTTCTTTTGAATCCTCGGCTACTTCGATTGGCAAATCATAAAAACTCAAATCTTTTGGATTGTTAATCACAAAGTTTTTGTTTGAAATGTACATTTTCAACAACATCCCCGCCGAATTCTTAGAAATCTCGGCAATATCAATCAAAAAACGAGTTTTAGAAGGCAACCATCCACCTTCAGAAGTCTGCTCTAATTCTTGAGAAATTTTGATTTTATCAATAAAGTTGATATTCGCTTTCTTGCCTACCGTTGCGTCTATCTGCACAAGGGCAAAAGAGGTGCTATCAATAAAGACTTTTCCAGTAAAAACTAAATCCTTATCATTTTTTGGGTCGAATTCCATTCCGTAACAGATATGACCATCAACATTAGTGGTATCTGCAATGTACCAAGAATACGTTCCCTTCCAGTTGTTGCCCACGGGAGAAATAATATCTTTGCCCAAAAATGGCACGTAGTTATCGTAGAAATTATAATTGGCAAAAATATTTCCTCCCACCAACTGCGAAACGAAACTGCCTTCTTTTACGCCTACACCTTTGATATTATTTTTCAAAACCATTTCTTTCTTACGTTCAGGAGATCCACGGTAATAAAATTTAGAAATCGTTTCGGAAATAAAAGTTGGAATCACGGCTTTTCCATCTTCTCCTGCAATTTTTTCAAACTTTTCAATGGCGCCTTGAATCTGTTTCATAATCTTCTTCTTCTTAAATTTTTCAGAAATATTATCCACATCCAATTCCATTTTTGAATATGAATCATATTCAAAAGCCGTCAAACGCTTACGGTCATTTTTATCTACATTTTCACGAAGTTTTCTCAGAATTTTGAACGCAGGATTTTCGCCAGAATAAACCACTACTTCATCCAATGATTTTGCCTCGCCTTGCAACTGAAAATCAATGGTTTGTGTAGCAGCATTCTTATCAAGAACTTTTATTTTTTTCTTGTAATTAACCGTACTGACAAAGATAGAATCTGCTTTATATTTGGTTTTGATAGTGTAAATACCTTCAAAATTGGTTTGAGTCCCAATGTTCATAGCACTTATCCCTTTTAAGCCGACGGTTGCAAAAGGAAGAGGATCTCCATTTTTAGCATCCGTGATTCGTCCTGTAATAATATATTGAGAAAAAATACTGTGATTAAAAAAAGCTAAAATACAGAAAATCAGTATTTTAATAAATTTTTGGTTAGTCATTACTTTGTGTATGAAGAGTTTAAGTAATCGAAATCTAATTTCAATATTTGTTTATCGAAATTAATTGATTTCGACAAATTTTCCAATTTCGTCTCTCTAATGGGACAACTTGTCAGTATTTTACCCCTAATGTTTTTAAGGTTTTTGACTAAATTTATTGGTATATTATGTTAATTCTTTAATTAAATACCAATAAAATTGCCCTTTAAAGATTTGAACTTTTATAGGAATTAAAATATATTAAGTTGTGAAAAGGTAATTATTGAGGATGAAATGCTTAAAAAAGTATATAAAGAGGAGAAAAGCTTAAAATTATTTAAAGTTTTTTTCCACGAATTTTCAAGTTAAATTCGTGGAAAAATGAGCGTATTTTTAACGGAAATATTTTTTTAAATTTATAGAAATATTTTACTCTACACTACTAAAATTTGATATTTGAATAATTGTATGTTTCGGATGATGAATCGGGTAAATATTTTAAAAATTGGGGTCAAATTTTGTTCAGTAAGTGCTGGTTTGCGGAAATTTTCAAAAATCATATTCATTCCTGCTCTGA